>JBDSKY010000444.1:0-5340 GCA_039916675.1 Bdellovibrionia bacterium | reverse complement strand
ACCCTTCAATTACATTTCCTG
This sequence comes from Bdellovibrionia bacterium, assembly GCA_039916675.1. GTDB lineage: Bacteria > Bdellovibrionota > UBA1018 > UBA1018 > UBA1018 > JBDSKY01. Next base: position 5,319 of record JBDSKY010000444.1, on the reverse strand, counting down.
CATACCATTGCCAGTCAGAGACCGCACTATAGTCAATAGGCGGATAAAAAAATGAACTCCATTTAAAATCATGAGTCAGATCTTTCAAATACCCTAGGAATCCGGGTCCGGAGGAAAGTAAAAAAAGGAAGATCGCCAGGACAGCTCGTCGCCTGGACTTCAAAAGTATGTAATTCAGGAAATACAAACCACTTAAAAGCACCAACGAATAAAAAATCGAGGGCAAAACCATCGCCGGAATCAGCGGAACTCCGAATCTGACCAAAAGACCAGATATTAAGTTCGTCATAAACGGATAGGTAAACCTTCCGGCGCTGAAATAAGGATGATAAGCTAACCAATCGTGGGGAGACTTGTAGGCAAAAATATTTGCCATTCCAATATGAGCGGACCAATCCGACCAAATATTAGTATGCCCCGCGTAGAGCCCTTCAGGCGTCCACTCCAAAAGCCTGGAAAAAAGAATAATAAAGTATAGGCCCCAGGTAACCCCCAGAAAAAGAAGGGGTCTGCGATGAGTCTTAAAGTTCAAATAAATTTCACGAAAAATTGAGTCCATTCTCCCAACGCTATCTTCTTCACATTTTTTGAGCTTGAATTTTTTTTATCATATCTTGCGTCAGCGCTAAAAGATCTAGATATTTTTTATCACGAGTGGCCGTCACAAGGTCTTTTTCCAATTCACTCAGGATGTTTTTTGCCTTCACAATTTGGCCAATACTGGCGTAGCTGCCGGCCAAATTATATCTGAGTGTATAGCTTTCTTCCCTCCGCTGAGCCTCCGCAATTCCTGCCTCAAAATAGGAAATTGCCCGATTTTGATCCAAAATTTTAGGATCTCGAGAATAAAGGACACCAAGATTATTGTACGCAAGATTGTCAGTCCCATCTCTTTTACCCAGGGTAAGAGACTTTTCAAATTCCGCTACTGCTGCTCGAACATCACCTTGCTTTTCTAAAACCATTGCATAATTATTACGGGCGAGCCCACTCCAGGGAGCCGTCTCCACAGCGTTGCTCCACAAATGAAAATCATCAGCCCAGACTCCACTTCGGAAATTAGAAAGGGGAGCAAGGCACAAGATGGTAAGAAAAAACCCAACCTTCAAATTCCTCAGTGAAATCTGCTCTAACGCTATTGCCCCTAGTCCGGCGATGCCAATGATCGGTAAATACATGTAACGATCACTCACAAAATTTAGCCGGGGCACGATTTGGAGAACCGGCAGGAGTAGCACAAAAGAAAACAATGCAAAAAATGATACTTCTGTATTTCGGGTTTTTTTCCATAATCCCATTAAGGCGATAAAAAACGCACACGTAGTAAGAAACCGCATTACTAAAGTGCCGTCTAACCGAAATTCAGGATAAATAATCGATTGAGAAATCGGAAAGCAAAACGACGAAAGGTAAAACCCCAGAATCGAAGAAACGATTAACGGCAATTGAAGCAAGCGCTGAGGCTCAAAAAGAAATGAGGATAAGTTGCTTACCTCCCCTTTATAAGCACTGATTCGAATCATTATAATGAGAGCGGCCAGTAATCCGGGAACTGCATGTTTTCGGATCGCTTTCCAAAAGGATAGTGCTCCCGCATCTGCTCTCGGCCTTACATCCGACCATAGGAGAAAAGCAGGAATGAAAACACCAGTCGCTTTTGTTAAAAGTGCGCCAAAAAATAGCGAGTAATACGCCAATAAATACATTCCTCTAATCTTCGTGCTCTTCGTTTCTGCTTTTTGCGAAGCGACCATGGCGACTAAAAGTAAAAAAGAAGACAAAAGTCCTTTTCGTTCACTGATCCACATTACGGGCTCAACCTGCAAAGGATGGAGCAGGAAAATCGCACATACCAAGAGTATCGAACCCTCTTTGAGCCGGGTGGAACGGAGGAATTTGAAGAGTGCAATTCCGCAACCCAGGTGAAGAACGAAATTTAGGATATGGGAAGGCAAAGGGTTATACCCGAACAGTGCTACCTCGACCCAATAAGAGATCAGAGTCAATGGCATATAGTCGCCATGGTAAAAACTTGTAAAGAAGATAGGAATCGCCTCTAAAAAAGGCAACTTGAGCAGGGGGTTGTTAATAACTAAAACCGGGTCATCCCAAGTTACGTATTGCGCGGTAAAAACTTTAAGGAAAGTCAGTAGAGTCGCTATCAGTAAAAATTGCTTCATTGGATTGAACTCTCAGACTGAGCCGTTAACTCAGTTCGAAGGGACTCCAGAAAAACCTTCATAACCTGGACTCTTCGATTTCCCTCGGTTCTGCCTGCCTCTGTCCCCATGGAATAGGCAACTTTTAAAAGTTTTTGAAAAAAATGATCCAGCGTGTTGGCGCGATCATCCAAGTCCCGTTTTTCGGCCCAGGGATCTAATTCATCATAAAACGGCCTTTTCAGTACTCCAGAAGTCGCAAAGCACCGTGCAATCCCTATAGCCCCTAGGCCATCTAAACGATCTGCATCCTGCACCACGGCCGCCTCTGGAGTTTGTGTGGGGATAGCGGCACTAAAACTGTGAGCTTCTATAGAGTGAGCTATCTGAGAAAAATACTCTTGTGGATACGAAATAGATGCCAGATATGAAAGTGCCGCCTCTGCCGAGAGTCGGGATGCCCGGGATCTCCTAGGATCGTTTTTAGGGACATTCACATAGTCATGAAACCATGCAGCTGGTACAACTACTTCCCACTGAGTGCCTTCTACTTCACTTAGTTTTTTAGCCATATTTACCACCCTTTGGACATGGAGAAGATCATGCGCCGGATCATCGGGAGGATAGAGCTCTTGGGCTTTGACTCTAAATTTGCGTTCCCAGGATTCTCTATCGCTTTCCGTCATCGGAACTCTCACAATAGAACCCCTAGTCATAGAATTTCTAGTCATAGAACCTCATTTCTTCGCCAGTATTGCACTTTACGAACTTTTCACTCAAGCTTAAAAAGCCGGTTAATCCGCCTGATATCCCCTTCACTGATACCATCTTGAGAGGGGTTAATAATATCCGCACCTTTCGTTTTCATGGTTGAGACATCTGGGCGAATCGCAAATGCATTAGGCTGATAAAGCATGACTGAAGTGTAATCAAATGCAAAGCCCCTCTCTCCTTCCATAAAGGATTCCGGAACTATAGAATACTGGGACCAGTACTTTTGTTCAATATTGGACCAAAGCACGTCGATAAACTGGTCCCGATCCTGCCTGGACTGCTGATGAATAAAACCGAGTGCATGCATAATTTCATGGAGGATCTCTTGAGTCTGACAACCATCTGCAAGCTTGATCGGTTGCATCCCCCCTGCCCGGCCCAGTAGAGAATAGCAGTGTTCCAAGCCAGGCTCGAAGGCAATTGCATCGGGTTGATTGCTGTAGGGAACAAAGCGAACCCCAGTGTGTTGTTTCAAATAATCCAAAGCTTTTTCAACTCTTCCAGGATTTACTAGATCGGGGCTGATGACATAAGGAATCTCAGGCTTGTCCCAAATATGGGGCGTAGGCGCATCAAAACTACCGTGGTCTCCACTCGAACCCGGATCTACCTTACCTAAAATGATATCCCCGTAAGCAATTGCCATTCCGTTCACTACTATAAAATCAACGACGTTGCCCTTGGGCTTTTGTGAAAAAGGCACATCAGGAAGGGATTCTGCACTTGGAAGGAGACGGGATTCCTTATTTTGAAAATTTCGGATTTTTACTACACCTTTGGACGGAGGCCGAACGGTAGCAACGTTCAAGGGAGCGCTAAAGCCACTTTGGAGACTGTGCTCCGAAACAGGGAGCGAAATATTTATTTTCCAAACCCAAAGGCTGACAATTAAAAAGATTACTATCAGTATGGATGATTTTCTAAACATAACACCTCAACGGGTTTCTCCAATCAAACTCCTAAAATCATTGAAGAAAATAATTATTTAAAATTTTAAAGTTTATGGGAAAGAATGACGATAAGCAAGATATGGAACCGTTACAATTACAATCCGAGAGCCAAGTTTACATGTATTTAAAAAATTTTCTTACAACTAAAGCCAAGGCTGTTCAACTGGATGGTTCTTCGAGCCCTACAAAAAACGGAAAGGTAGTTATTATTTTTCGTTACTCAGTTGACGGACGAAAATACAAACTTTTAGGTGACCTCACCCGCAAAGCAATCAAGAACTTCATTGCGTTAGCAGATGAGCAAGGTTCCCCTGCACTAGCCTTTAAGGAATACGAGGACAAGGGCCGCACTACTCTGATTTTGGCCGACTCTAACGCACCTAATGGTTGGCATTGCACTAGATTCGTTGCCAAAACTTCTGACCGTCTTAAACAAGCCGCTTAAATGGCAGCTCAATCAAGCATTTAGCGTTTAATTAAGAGGATACACGCCTCATGAAAAAGGACTCAAAAAACACAACAAATGAAAGTTTTAAAGGCGGCGGCGAAATGGGTGATCTCGTCAACGCGATGGACTGGAGTAAAACCCCTTTAGGTCCGATTGAATCTTGGCCACCTAATTTATGGGCTTCTGTAAGTCTTTGCCTAACATCAAATTTTCCAATGAATATCATTTGGGGTCCAGATCACATTCAGATCTACAACGATAGCTACAAGGTTCTCTGCGGGGCTCTTCATCCTGCCGTCCTGGGACAAAATTTTAAAGAATGTTGGATCTCAGCGTGGTCTGCGATCGGAGAACCGTTTGAACTTGCTCTAGCAGGCAAGGCGTCCTTTCTTGAAAACCAGCGAATGTTCCTTGAGCGCAATGGGTACCCTGAAGAAACATGTTTTACATACTCCCTCAGCCCAATCCGTGATTCTTCAGGAGAAGTCGTCGGCATCTTCCTTCCCGTTATCGAAACAACTCCGGCAATGCTCAGCCGGCGTAGGACACGTGTCTTACGAGATATTGCAGACATAGAAGATAAAGCCAAGACACTCGAGGACACGTGTAAACTTACAATCGAAGTCCTCTCTAAATATGCATTTGATCTTCCAATGGTCCTACTTTACCTTCTGGACAAAGATGGCCAATACGTCCGCCTCATGGGGGCTACAGGGTTAGAGAAGGGGTCCAAGGCTTCTCCTAAAACCCTTGATCTCTCTGCATTAACGAAGACTGATTGGCCGCTGGATCGTGCAATTCGGTCGGAAAAAACCGAGCAAGTGGACGATTTTGAAGCAAGATTTGGCCGGATTTCCTGCGGCCCTTACCCTGAAGCAATTCAAAATTCATTGATTCTACCTATTCGAGGCCCAAGACTTGAAAAGCCTATAGGATTTTTGATTGTTGGAAAAAGCACCCGCCTAGTTCACGATGAAGCATACTCAAC
>JBDSKY010000443.1:0-8610 GCA_039916675.1 Bdellovibrionia bacterium | reverse complement strand
CGAAAAGTGCGGCGGGCACTCCCTTCCCTGAAACGTCACCGATGAATGCGGCGATTTTTCCGCCCGGAAGGTGCGTAAATTCTATGACGTCGCCGCCGACTTGTCGGCAAGCCAAGCTTCTAAACTCAATTCTGATATTTTCGACATAGGGAGTGTTAACGGGGAGAAAAGTTTTTTGGATTTCTTCAGCAAGAGCCATATCTCTGTGCAGACGATCTTGCTCTAAGACTTTTTCATACATCATCGCATTATCTATCGCTACTGAAGCAATACTACAAAACTTGGAGAAGAACTTTTTGTCATCCGAATCAAAGCTCGACCCGTCCTTCCTGTTGATGATTTGCGCGACTCCGATGGTCTCTCCCTTTACTATCAGCGGAATACATAAAATACTCTTGGTGCGGAAGCCGGTCTTTAAATCGAAATCCCGAAGAAACCTTGAATCCTTATAAGCATCTTCAATCAAAAGTGCTTCACCATTTTTTGCGACCCAGCCGGCGATCCCTGTCCCAATTTTCATCTGTCCATGTTGTTTGATAATCTTTCCGGCATTTCCCAACATAACTTCAAAAACTAGGCTGGTTTTATCGGCATTCACGAGCATAAAGTTGGAGGCCTCAGCATTCATTAGCTTCCCGGCTGTCTCCAAGATTTTGGTGAGCAGACTTTCCAAATCAAGGGTCGAAGTTAGCAGTGCCGAAGCTTCGAGAAGTTGTTCTAAATCTGTGACGTAGGCTCTCATGGGTTTGAAGGTCCTTGCTGAGTTTCCCAATATTTCGTCCAGCTCTTAACCGAGGCCTTGCGCTCCTCGAGTGAATCATAGGAATGGTATTCAGACATTTCCCCCGCTTGCTTCTTATTTCCCATCAACTCAGTTGTTGCCCAGCAAGCGTTCTCCCTAACAGTAGGTTCTCCTTCAATCATGAGTTTAAAAAGTGTCGGAATTTGTGATTGATCGTGCTTCTCTACAACCGCTCGGATAGCGCGAACTTGATGCACTGGATTTTCTGAAAGAAGATCTTCGTTGTCAAAACGCGTTTTGCGGGTCCAACTCCTCGGTAATAGGGAGCAAGAGGATAGAATGTAGGACGCGATTACACATACAACCGTAATGCGACCTTTAATGGCTTTCATCATATATAATATATAAATATTATAGGTGAATTTATGAAGTTAGTGGAGGATTTTCCGTCAGCACTATTGATAATTTATTGCCGATAACGCACTGCGCACTAGATTTGAAAGGAATTTTTCGCTTCAATTTCTGACGGTTTGGCTCCACTGCTAATTTTTCAACTTTCCACTCTCCAACAAACCCGATATATAGAGATTATGAAACGAAGAAAATTTGGCGCTAGCTTACTTTGTCTCTCCTATGCCCTTACGATCAGCACACTTTTCATAAGTCCCGATGCGGAATCACGCGTGGGAGGCGGAAGGTCATTTGGCGGTCGAGGATCCCGTGGATTTTCTGCTCCAGGGGGCGGCGGATACAATCGTGGTTACAGTAGTAACCCTTCGCAATCGCGTTCAGGACAAACTCAGTACGGCAATTCCAATCCCTATGCCGGGCGCCCTCAGCAGGCTCCCTCTACAGGCTCTTCATTTCTAAAATCTATGGGAGCCGGAATTGCCGGTGGGTTCCTTGGAAATATGCTGTTTCGCTCCCTCGGAGGAGGAGGCATGGGTGGTGGCTACGGTATGGGCGGTGTCGGTGGAATGGGGGGCGGCGGAGGATTTGGCGTTATCGAATTTCTGCTTCTTTTGGGTCTAATCTTCGTCTTATTTAAAATTTTCGCTCGTAAGCCGCTTCAATCAACGGGTTTGATGAATCGTGAAGAGGGCCGCGATGAAGCAGCCAATTTAATGCGTGATGCCAGACCCAATGGCTGGTTAGGTAATACATCTAGTTCGGGAGATAACTATCGCCAGGAATCTCAGACGGACAACTTTTCGGAAGGAACACCCATTGACCGAGACCAGGCTATGGATTTGTTTTTCCAAGTTCAAGGAGCTTGGGCAAATCGAGATCTCTCATCAGCAGCAGGCTTGTTAGACGTAGAAGCCAAGACCTTCCTCGAAGAAGAACTTTATCGTTTGAAATCGCTTAAACAGATCAACCGGCTTGAGAATATTGCTGTGCGTGATGTTCAAGCGATAGAATCTTGGCGAGACATGAACAAGGAATTTTCGACCGTAAAAATTACGGCAAACCTCCTTGACTTCACTGTTGATGAGTCGAGTCTCCAAATAGTTTCAGGCAGCAAAACAACTCCTGTCAAATTTGAGGAATACTGGACTTTCGCACGCGAAAACGGCTCTCCCTGGAAGCTCTCTGCTATCCAGCAAAGCTAAGCCGGCTCCTTTTGTTGTAATTGGTTGTTAGGTTGTAAATCAAATGACTAGAAAACAAAAACTCATCCGACTTATTATAGCTCAGTTGAACACTGAGCTCCAGCTGATCACTCAATCGGCAAAAGCCGCTCACGAGGCTGCCACCCACGAAGAGAGCAAGGCAGAGGATTCCCATGATACAAGGGGACTCGAAGCCTCTTATCTGGCTGGAGCCCAAATGGCTCGAGCTGAGGCGTTGAAGAAAACCATCGCTACCTATCAGTTCATGAACGCGCGTGATTTACAGGCCGACGACCCAATAGATATCGGCGCGTTAATTGAAATAGAAACTGCAGGAAGAAAATTTCATTATTTCTTGGTAAGTCAAGGGGGCGGGATGGCCGTTACCTTCGAAGGAAAAACTATTCAAGTCATAACTTCCTTGGCGCCCCTAGGAGAAGTTCTCCTGGGAAGAAGAGTCGGTGACGTCGCTGAAATCGAAGGGCAACGAATCCAGCGAGAATATAAAATTACCGGCGTAAGCTAACGCCTAATAAGGTAATCAGGTCGAGTAAATTAATTTGGCCGGTTAAAGGAAATCGATATGACTATTCAAAAATCACCTGAAATTCCTAGTTTCATATATGGAACCGCATGGAAGGAACTCAAAACTTCAGAGCTCACGCAAAAAGCTATCCAGACAGGATTTAGAGCGATTGACACCGCCAACCAGAAAAAACACTATCGCGAAGATTACGTGGGCGAAGCGCTTTTGATCCTCCAGAAACAAGGTTTCTCTCGAGAATCTCTTTTTCTGCAATCCAAGTATACCTATGTTCATGGCCAAGATCAGAGACTCCCTTATAACCCATCAGATGACTTCACCACTCAAGTGAAATCGTCGTTTACAAGTTCACTAAAGAACCTCCACACTGATTATTTAGACTCTTATCTCCTGCACGGCCCTATTTCTTCAAGTGGGCTCCAGGATCCTGATTGGGAAGTTTGGAACGCTATGGAGGCACTTTATGAATCAGGGAAAGCCAAAGCCATTGGGATCAGTAATGTGAATTTAAGGCAGCTTCAAGAGCTCACAGGAAAAGCCAAAGTTCAGCCCAAATTCGTACAAAACCGTTGTTTTGCAAGCCGTGGATGGGATCAGCAAGTGCGAGAATTCTGTCTCGCGCAGGGAATAATCTACCAGGGATTCTCGCTCCTGACAGCCAACCCTCAAGTTGTATTGAATCCTGCTCTGAAGGCCATCTCAAAGCGCCTGGGGGCTACACCTCAGCAGCTGGTCTTTCGCTTCGCAAAACAGATTGGAATCCTACCACTCACGGGGAGCTCTGACGTTCAACACATGCAAGAGGATCTGAGAATTTCAGACTTTGAGCTTTCGCCGAACGACATGCAGCTGATTGAGGAAATTAGCTGAAGGGTCAGCACAAAAAGCAAAAGGTGTTTTTTCGGGGACTCCTTGTCCTCGAAAAATCACCTTTTGCTTTCAAAATTTGTCTTCCCGGAAACTTTTATTTTCCAGAAAAACGATAAGCCTGATTAGAAATACGCTTCAAAGCACCTTTAATTTTTGCCTTACCAGCAACCGGAAGCTTCTCATCGTATCTTTCTTCCAATTGAGCTAAATGCCCAATGTCGGAGTCAAAATCTAATTTAGCCTGCTTCTGAACATGAATTTCAGAAAGCTTTTGATAAATTGCCGTATCGTCCGTCATGCGACTATTTGCAGGGATCGAAGCCTTTGCAAACGACAGCAACGTTAATCCAACTACTAATCCAGCATTAAACCATATCAACTTCTTCATCTTCTACTCCTACTTCTATATACGTGTACTTCTCAGCCTCAACTGGTCTGAGCAGATAGATACTAAAGCAAGCGGAGTGCCAAATAATTCAACACATTATAAATGCGATAAGTACTTGAAATAACTAACTTTTCTTAGATTACGCCGACTGCAAAACACCATTTAGCTTGTCTAAGTTTTGGACATCTGACAAGAATTGTTCAACCATGGCACGTCCAATTCGACTAATTCGAGTTCGTCAGAACAATTTGAAAAGTATTTCCGTTGAGTTCCCAGCACGCAAGATCTCCGTGGTCACTGGCCTATCAGGAAGTGGCAAAAGCTCCCTGGTTTTCGATACACTCTACGCTGAAGGGCAACGGCGTTATGTAGAAAGCCTCTCCACCTACACACGCCAGTTTTTGGAAAAAATGCCCAAACCCGATTTGGACGGAATTGAGAATATTCCCCCTGCAATTGCCCTTGAGCAGAAGAATCATATAGTAAATTCCAGAAGCACAGTAGGAACCCAGACGGAAACTGTGGATTACCTTCGGCTCCTTTTTGCCAAAATAGGTAAAACCCAATGCGTCGATTGTGGCGGTGAGGTCAAGCGATTGAACTCCCAATCCATCCTGGACTGGAGCGCTCAGTGGCTGATAGGCCGCAAAGCTCTGATCGTGGCACCCGTAGCCAGCGACCACCGCGAAACGATGAATCTAAAGGGTAAATCGAAAGCGAAGGCTAAGGGCAAATCGAGTTCAGCCTCTGGCAAAACCAAAGGGACCGGTAAAGCTGTTGGTAAAACCGATAGCAAGACTAGTAAAGACAAGTTGAAGACCTCCCCAACCGTGTCTCTTTCTCTGTTTCAGATTCTTAAGGAGCAAGGGTTTCAAAGAATTCTTTTAAAATCGCCGAAACGATTTGATGTTTTAGACCTCGAGGAACCCTTACCGGCAGGAATCCAGCTTGCTGGCAGTGAAGTTTACGTAGTTGTGGATCGCTTAAGAATTACAGACGCACCTGATGTAGATACACGCGGGCGACTCTTGGATTCAATTGACCAGGCACTAGCCATTGGGCATGGTCAGTTGGGATTTTACGATCTAGGAGAAGATGCAGATCAGAAATGGCAATTATTCGACAGCCGTTTTGCCTGCCTGAACTGTGGCAAAGAGCACCGCATTCCTGAACCTCATCTCTTCTCTTTCAATAGCCCCCTTGGAGCCTGCGCTAAATGCAGCGGGTTCGGTTTCACTCTCGATCTGGACGAATCTTTGATTGTGCCAGATGCCTCAAAGACCCTAAAAAATGGGGCCATAGATCCATTCTCGAAGCCCTCTCATGCCGATTGGCAGAAGGATCTCTTCCGGTTTGCCGAAAGGCAAGGGATCTCCATCGGCAAACGTTACCGAGAACTCACTGCCTCGGAGAAGAAGCTCCTTTGGTATGGAAGCCCGGACGACAGCACCTTTCCAGGCGTCGTTGCCTGTTTTGAAGAATTGAAACGCTGGAAATACAAGCTTCATATTCGAGTTTTCGTAAGGCGCTATCAGAGCCAAACGCTTTGTTCCGAATGCAAAGGTGCACGTTTGAAAGCTGAAGCTCTAGCCGTAAAAATCGTAGGCAAATCTATTTCAGATATTTTGGAAACTTCCGTAGATGACACCCTTCATTGGATCAGATCCATTGTGCTCTCACCCAATGAACGCAAAATTGCCCAAGAAGTTTTCAGTCAAGTCGAACGCCGCCTTTCGTTCTTACAAGAAGTGGGAGTCGGTTATCTCACCCTGTCAAGATTAGCAAAAACCTTGTCGGGCGGTGAATTCCAACGAATCAACCTCGCCACTCAATTAGGCAATGGGCTATGCGGAACATTGTATGTTCTGGATGAACCCTCGATAGGTTTACATGCTGCAGATACGAATAGATTGATTGGAGTTCTTGAGCGGTTAAGGGATCAGGGTAACACGGTAGTGGTAGTCGAACATGATTTAGAAGTCATGAGAGCCGCGGACTGGCTCCTAGAATTAGGCCCTGGCGCAGGCAAACGAGGCGGCGAAATTATAGCTCAAGGAAGTGCTGCAGACCTAATCGCGACTCAAGGAAGTATTACAGGTAAATACTTGTCCGGCGCTTTTCATATTAATCGAGATCGGCCTCCCAGAGGTCCCGCAAAGAGAAGGCTGACTCTGCAAAAATGCCGGGAAAATAATCTTAAGGATTTAAATGTAGAAATCCCTCTGGATCGGCTCGTGGTTGTAACTGGTGTATCGGGTTCAGGTAAAAGCACTTTGGTTCATAAGACCCTGTATAACGCTTTATCTAAACTTTATTACAGATCCACGGATGTGGCAGGCAGATTTGACCGGCTTTACGGGGCAGATTTACTGGGCGGCGTTATCCTGCTTGATCAAACGCCAATTGGGAAATCATCCAGATCTAACCCCGCCACATATTTAAAGGCCTGGGACGAAATCAGGAAAATTTATGCTAACCAAGTCGTTTCCTTGCGGCGTGGGTATATGCCTCAACATTTTTCCTTCAACGTAGATGGTGGAAGATGTCCTGTTTGTAAAGGTGAAGGAGAGATTACTTTAGACATGCATTTCATGGCTGAAGTAAAACTCCCCTGCGAAGAATGTAACGGCAAGCGGTTTAAGAAAAACGTCTTAGAGATTACCTATCGCGGTAAAAATGTTCATCAACTCCTACACACCACGATTGATGAAGCTTACGAAATTTTCCAGGATCGACCTTTATTGGTTAAAAAGCTGGGCCTGCTGCGTGATGTCGGCTTAGGTTATTTGAACTTGGGTCAGTCGGCGACTACCCTGTCGGGCGGAGAATCTCAGAGATTGAAGATTGCGGCGACTTTGGACGATAAGGCCGCTGACAATTTACTTTATATTTTTGATGAGCCGACTACAGGATTGCATAGCGAAGATGTAAAACGTCTGATGGCTGTTATTCAGGATTTAGTAGACGCAAAGCAAAGTGTTGTAATGATCGAGCATCATTTGGATGTGATTGCGCAGGCGGATTGGGTTATTGATTTAGGTCCTGGTGGGGGCACGGCTGGTGGAGACATTATTGCTCAGGGGACTCCAGCACAGCTGGCGGAGAATCACAAATCGGTTACGGGGGCCAGTTTGAAAGCTCAGGGTTATGAGTTTGCTCCGCCTCGGTGACATCGAAAACCAAAAAGGAATCGCAGTCGTCCAATGGAGATATTGGAGTTAAGATTCACTGAAGAAACTGGATCGATGCTCTATTTATTTGAATCTTCCTCTTCTAACAGGCGTTTCTCGCGCCGGACCTCAGCGAGCGAACTGATCTTCGCTAAGCTGGATCCGTCTTTATCCAAAGTAAAGTAAAAGACCGTCCCCTCGTTGACCTTACTTTCCGCCCAAATCTGTCCTCCGTGTTTCGTGATGATCGTTTGAACTGTCGCAAGGCCGATCCCCGTCCCCTCAAATTCGCTCTTCCTGTGAAGCCGCTGAAAAGTGCCGAAAAGCCTGTCGACGTGCCGCATATCAAAGCCCGCTCCGTTATCTCGGACAAAATAAATCATCCCCTTCGGCCCCGACTCCGCTCCCACTTCCACTCTCGCGGTCGGATTCTTGGAGGTGAATTTCCAAGCATTGCCAAGAAGATTGACCAGTACGATTCTGAGAAGGGACGAATCTCCTCGCGTTTCCAGTCCTGGACTCACCGTTGTTAGCACGTTTCTGTCCGGATGAAGCGCCCTGAGATCCGCAAAGACTTCCTCCGCGATAGAGGTGAGATTGACTACATTCATTTTGATCTCGGCTCGTGACAGCCTTGACAGCTCTAGGAGACTATCAACCATTGCCGACATCTTATTGGCTGATCCTATGATCCGATTGAGAAGTGCCATAGCTTCCTTGGATAAGTTTGCACCGTGGTCCTCAAGACATATGGTTGTAAATCCCAAGATTCCCCGTATTGGGGCTCTGAGATCGTGAGCAATAGAATAGCTGAAAGAATCAAGCTCCCTCATTAACCCCTTCGTTCGCGTCGCCATTCTGTTTGCCTCTTCAGCAACATTGCCGAGCTCGTCGCGACTCGACACGGGAATAGGTTCGTCGAAATCACCCTGACCGAATCGTCGAAGTCCGACTGAAAGATCGGACACGGAGCGGAGCACCCCCCTTACGACCAGCATGGACAAGACAAGAGCTAGGATCAGACAAACCATACTTATCGCGACCTGAATCTGGAGACTTCGTACTTGGATCTGGTCAATCCTGTTGAACACATGCACTAGCTCCGTACGATCGAATGCGAAGGCTTCGTGAACCTTCTTTTCCATACTGATTTGAAGGTCCTGCATCTTCGTCACTGCCGTAGGAAAATCGATCCCCGTTTCTCCCGCGATCAAGTGCTCTGAAACCACGCCAGCGGCCTGGCAGTATTTTTCCACGCCCGCGCTGATCTCCATGGCGCTCTG
>JBDSKY010000442.1:0-3969 GCA_039916675.1 Bdellovibrionia bacterium | reverse complement strand
GAGGTATGCCCACCCGGAACTTACATAAATGCCAGGATGATCCATCAGGGTACTGGCTTGGGTATCAAGTTGGAAAGTGTTCTGAATCCCCAGTCCATTTAAATTGAAAAAGCCATCATTTCCATAGAAGGACACATTGATTGGCTCAGTGGTCAAATCAGATCCAAAGTTCGAAATAGTGGAGGGATTATAAAAGAGGCCAGCCCCACCTTCATTCGCGAACTGAAAAAGCTGTTCGCCCATTCCCGCGGCTTTGGCGGATCTGTAGCGGGAGCCCAAAATTGACGAATCATAGGCGAGAACAGGTGTCGGAGCGAAAACAACCGTCAAATAGGCCAAAAATAGAATTTTGAGAGATCCGTGAAATTTAGTCATTTAGATTCAATGGGGCAAATGATTATACCATCTTAAATATTAAAAATATTCTGTTTTAGTTGATCCTACCTCGATATCGACAATCGCGTTTATCAATGTTTTGTAGCGGATTTCAAAAAAACGCTTTGCCGCTGTAGGCTTATCCAGAAACACCCCTTCAATATTTTTGAAATTGATCTTCTCCGTTAGAATGGCGTGATGTAATTTCTTACCCAAGATACGGCCAATATACCTGGCACCCACCATCACTGCTGGAGCTAATTTCTGCTCATTAATGATTTGGGTAATGCTAATTGGAAGTTCGTGAGGAGATCTGAGCCCATGCACGAGAATTTCGCGCGCCTCTTTTTCTAACGGGAAGGCGGGTTTTTCTCCGTTCTTTAGAGTTTGAAGTCGCTTGACGTGATCTTTAACGAAGTCGCATTTTCTCAGGGGATTTAAGATGAGGCTTCCGAAGAAGCCGAAGCAAGCCTCTAAAGTCAATCGATAAAAGTCTTCTACTTTGTTAGAATATAAAAGCCCTGATTGGTTTTTTGCCCTCAGGAGATGAATCGCCGAAAGTTCAGCAGCTGCATTGTGGCTGGAGGATCCTAAATATGCTGCAGATACCCGAGGGATGTAAAAATATCTATTGTGAGTGACGTGGAAGCGAATCAGTCTGAGCTCCAATTGAGTAAATTGTTTACATTGTTTTAAGTGGTCCAAAAAGTCTGGTTGTTCGATGGTATAAACATTGAGCGCCTCGTAAGACGGGGGGGCTAAATTTAGAAATTCAGAAATCGTCTCTCCGTAAGTTCGAATCATGTAGAGGTAATCATGGATTAGAACTTCATTTTCATCTTCGTTAAGGTCAGGAGTGCCGCCTTCAGTCCAGCTGATAAGTGATTGCAGTTCTGCCCAAGGCGTGCCTGAAAAAATGCAGTAGATATTTTTTTTCAACAAGATTGCTTCACTTTGAAGGTCAAGTTCTTCCTTTGCAGCACGCCAAAAGAGCTGATCCTCATTCTGATGGATAATGACCGACGAAAGGGAATGTCCGAGAAAAGATTTTGAAATTTCTTTGAGTCGTAGGGGCAGATGGTGACTACCGATATGGAGTTCTCCATAAAGGACAAACATTTTTGGAATAGAGGAGAGTCGAGCTTCACAAAATAAATCTGTGATAATTCCCGCTGCCCACTGGTCTCTCTCGTGAAGTTCGCGATCATCTTTAGGTTTGAATATTCCCCGAGGTCTATTTAAAGCTATAAGCCGAATCCCGAGGTTTCGTGCCCATTCGAAAATAGGAGCATAATTTTCCCAAGGAAATCCCCATTCATCGCGGTAAGAGATGGCTTCATGAAAGCTCTCTAGTGAAATCTTTCCTGTTTGAAAATCATCTAAAGCGCTTTGAAATTGGCTGGGAACCATTTCAAGCCCGATCATCCAATATTCGCCTGGCTGGATGGCGTCCCGAAAGATTCTCAGAGCAGCACGCTGAGCTTGGTCGAAAGTGTGGAAGTCGGCAATGAAAGTCACATCTGCTGCTCGGATTGCTTCAATTAAGGTTGCCTTCGGTATAGTTTTCAGTCGTTTGGAATTTAGGGAGAAATCTTTGCGATTCTCTCTTTCATAACGCAAAATGGATTCAGGCGTTTGGCCTAAAAGCAGGTTAGCTTCCGCTTTTAGGGATTGTAGAATCTTCCTTTGGAGGCGAAGTGCCTTTTTATGAGCGGGAGGCTTTGAACTTACCATTTTATCTCAGTTACCTGCGCACTTTCTATGCCCTTATTTCCTGAGCCTTAAGATTCCATTTTTGAAGGCATCGTCCAGATTGTTGGAGCAGTTCTACTTCTACTGCGCTGTTTAAAGCGGAAGTAAATCCTCGCATCCAATAAGTATGAAGAGTACAGAGATGACTTGCAATTGGATGAACCTCAGAATAGTGAGAAAGATGAGGACAAGATTTAAGTTCAATGTCGATTTCAGCACTTACTGCCCGTTTCACCAAAAATCCATTACAATTAGGGTATCCTGAAAAAGGAGTGTCCTGAAGGGCGAAGAGCAGGTCTCTCAAATCTTGGCCCCCTCGATTTGTTAGAGGTCTCCATCTAGCTTCCACGCAGCTTCTGCCCAGTTTCGTTGAAACTTGTTCAAGAGTTTTAAAGAGCAATTCTGTTTCAGGTTCAGATTTATTAAGGATAGCCGAGAGTGTTTTCGCCTGAACCGCCCAAATTGCATGTTCCAGCCTTGCAAGCACGTCCTCAGGAAGTGTGTCATCCATGAGCTGCTCAATATTGGTATCCAGTAAGTTATCAAGCATCCAAAGGCTTTCCTTCACCTTTCGACCCAAATGAGTACCGATAGTTGCCGTCAGGTTCTCATTATTGGTCTCCATGCGCCATGCTTCTGTTAACCGATGAAGATC
Organism: Bdellovibrionia bacterium; assembly: GCA_039916675.1. GTDB lineage: Bacteria > Bdellovibrionota > UBA1018 > UBA1018 > UBA1018 > JBDSKY01. Next base: position 1,187 of record JBDSKY010000442.1, on the reverse strand, counting down.
AACCAGGTTTCTAAACCATTGGTAGTGTTCAGTGGTTGGAATTCGAAGGTGCCAGGGATTTTCTCGCATGGGATCACTTTATCTGAAATAGTTCCGCACGTTAATAATTAAGTTAAAATATAAGACACGCTGCAGGAAAGTTGAGCCTGAAAAATATGACACCCATGGACATGAAGCTGATCTAACTGGTTAACGCGTATGTAGGGGGGCGGGCGCCGATGCCGGAGCAGGTGGGCCTTGATCGTTGAGAAGCTTTTTTAAAACTAGAGATGTATATTTCGTATAGGTATTTTTAGGCTTCGTATTGATTTCACGGGTCTGATTATAATACAGCTCCGCCAAAGTCGGAAAAGATTCGGCAAGTGAGTCCCATTCCTCGTCGCTGAGATGTTCCCCAGAATATGTTTTTTTATGGTTTTTCAGGGAATTTTCAAGTTTCCTATGGTCCCTTTTTGCCAGCGGCATTGTCTCAAGGTAGGGTTTCAAATCGTTGATGTAAGGTTTGAGCACAGCTTTTGAAGCTTGTGCCAAGGTCATGAAACTAGGTGGCAAGATTTCGTGAGGGATACAAACTGTATCGTTTATTCTTATTTTACCCCCTCCTAAGCCAGCTTTTTGAAATTCATTCAAAGATGCAAATAGATCTCCTTCCATCTTTTGAATATTTAAAAAATCATGGATACAATAGCTGGCACATGAATAGGCGTCCATCTGCCGAGGAGCAGAAGCAAAATGTACTTTGCAGTTTTTGAGAATGCCTGAGGCAACAATTTCTCCCCAAAAAAATTTGTATAGGTCGACGTCTACCGTGTCTAGAAATACAGCATTACAATTCGATTGATTCTTTTCGAGGTAAAAAAGCGACGTATGAGAATATTCTACGCCATCAATATTGTAGTTAAAAAATATCCCGGTTTTTTGATTCTTTGGATTGGCTAAGGCTGTAATTATACTCTTCTCAAGGTTCGAAGTTGTTGAGAAAGTTACTGACTTGTCTTTCATTTTAATTTTAACTTCGTCCAGCACAAGCTGTGTTGCATCAAGGGTAAATCCTCCCCAATTACTATGATCTAATTGTGGAGGACTATGAGGGTCAGATTGGAGCGGGAAGTCACCGGCAGAAAAATTGAAATATTTCTCCAGTTCTAAATCCGGCCGAGTGGTTCTTAAGTAGTTCAGCAGCATCT
>JBDSKY010000441.1:0-2999 GCA_039916675.1 Bdellovibrionia bacterium | reverse complement strand
AAAATGCCGCCGAATCTGATGCATCCGCCCCGTCTCAGGCGAAACTCTTACCAATGAATACCTTGCTGTAGAGTATTTCCCTACAGGTGTTGGCAATTCCACCCAAGCGATGGCCTCGTAATGGGTCACAGACTCCCTAAACACGGCCTCACCTGAATTATTGAATTCTTTAAGGGGGTAATTAATCGTCGAAGCCCCGGGTTCAACCCATCCACGAACAACAGTAAAGTAAGTTTTCTCAATCGTCCTCTCGCTAAAGAGCTTGCTAAGAGCAGTTGCTACCTCTGGCTTGAGGGCAAAGACTAACACTCCTGACGTGGCGCGATCCAACCGGTGAACAGGATAGAGGTAAGTGTTGATTTGACGACTGAGGAGATGAAGACAATTGATTCCATTTGGAATTTTATGCCTCATATCCTCCGGCGGATGCACATGGAATCCGGCCGGCTTATCGACAACTACAAGAGATAAATCTTGGTACAGTATCCTTAAACTCATCTTAAACTCATCTTAAACTCATCTTAGGCTCATTTGAAATTCACTCTTAACAACAACAAAAATGATCAACAACACAATTAGTCTTCACTCTTCCCAAAATTTTCAAAAACATCCCAAAACCCGCGTCCATACTTCGCAAAGAGTGAAAAAACTCCTCAAAGGTGGAGGGCCTTAGAGCCCAAATTTCACTCTTTCGGAAAAACCACCTTTCCACTTCTACTCATTTCTTCCTAAGACAGTTTCCGTATGCTACTTACCTAAAGCAGGGGGGCTGCCATGCAAATTCAATTCGGTAACGTTTTACTTGCTGCATTTATCACTTTTTCTCAACTAGGTACTGCCATCTATGTTCAATCTGCTTACGCAGACGACGAAATGATCAGCTGGACAGGATCAGAAGACCAGGATAGCTCTCTTGCCCACGTACTTTCGCAGCTCAGTCAAAAAGCAAAAATCCCCCTGAAAGAAGGAGACTTTGTCCTTCAGGACGACCGTGACTTAGCTTTCAATCATTACAAGCGCTGGGTCCAAGTGGTTAACCAAGTTCCAGTGCACGGCCACTTCATTCGGATGTGGACAGAGCTCAATTCGGATCGCCTTATCCAATTAGAAGCAAATCTTAAAAGTCCTACTAAGTTCACTCCCGATGCTCCCGGCCCAGGGTTTACACCTTTCAACCCCTCGGCGAGTACGCAAGCTACTAATCGCCTCAGGCAAAGTCTTTCGTCTGAAGCGACAATTAATCTAGCTCGTCAAGTCATTGAAAACTATCAAGATGATCCTTATTTGCGCGGAGTGGATTGGAAAGATGAATGGCTTGAGGGGCAACTCATTCGTCTTGTCAAAATTAAGGGAAAACGAGGGTACCACGACGTTCGTATCCGTCTAAAATCCAAGGAGGTCGTTTCCCATCAGTACCGGGAATTTCCTCAAGACGACATTTCAATTCCAGTTCAGATCTATCCTATTTATGAAGAATTTGAAAATGGAGACGGAAAGGTTCTACCTCGAGTTCGAGGTGAGTTAAAATATATCCTTTCTAAAATCCCTCAAGTCGAGGGAGATATTTACTCGTCGATAAAGAAGACTCATCCTTATTATGATTTAAAATTCGATCCTATCTTAGGAGAAACCGAAACGGGACGAGCAGATGGATTTTGGTCCTTTAACTACCTTAAAAAACAGGCAGCCCTGATTCGCAGCGAGCTTCCGCTAATTGACAATGATTGGCAACATGGAGTTCTGCTCGAAGGTCGGTTTGCGACTATCAACATTCATCCTGAAGCGATTGATAAATTTAAACCGTTGGGTTTTAAGCCGGAGCATTCTTCACCCCTCTTTCTCACCTGGAAAGAATCTAGCTTTGAAGGCAAACCAGCGCAGATCATGGATCCTGGCACCGCTTTTTCAGGTCAGCGAATTTATTCTCCGAAGGAAGCTTGGGACCGCCGCGCACAGCGACTGCCTGATCACAATCCAGTTCAATACATAAATGATGGATTTGATGAAATTCAAGTTTATTACGCCATTAATACGCTTTTTGAGATACTGCATGCTAGAGGATTCTCGGACCCTGAATTATCCACGAGACCTTTTAATGCCTTTCTTTTCAATCCGGACATTATGTATCGAAACAATGCTTATTATACGGATGATACAATTAACTTTACCACCTATTCCGCCAAGGCCGGAAATGCAGCACGTGATAATACCACGGTCTGGCACGAGCTCGGGCACGGCGTCATGGACCGTCTCATGGGAGACAATATTGAGCTGGCTGATACGGGCGGCTTGAGCGAAGGGATGGCAGATTTCGTCGCAACGATGGTCATTCAAGGGGTGACTCAAGGAGAGAAGTTTCCAGGATCGGATAAGCTTCGCATTATTAATCAGATTGGATTTAATCTCACCAACGAAGTCCATGATGATGGTGAAGCCTACGGTGGCGCAATGAAGGACTTTCTGGATGCTGTAATCCAAGACAAGGGCACTACTGTCGGGCTAAATCAAGTGGCAGATCTTGTCTTGGAATCCATGCGACTCACGAGAGACTATCCCGGCCTCACAGCAGCGCAATGGTTTAAACATATGTTATTTGCAGATTCTTTGGGGCGCGCTGGATTGAGAAAACCCGAAGAATTGGCTCCCCTTCTCCTTAAATCTCTGGCTGGCAGAAATTTTAGAGTCGAAGGTGGCCCAGTAGCTTCGTTTTCTCTAGTCAACATAACCTCTCCAACGACGTCGCCTGAGGATGGTGAAGTCCTAGCGGGAAGTCCAGGTGCTAGAGAAAATCCAATTAAAGTTAAATTGGGTAAAGCAGAAACCGCTAGTTTTAAACTTCAGGCTAGCTTGAAAAGTACGGACGCATTTAAATTCCACTATCCAGCTGAAGTCCGCGTGCAGTATCACGGAAGTCCTCTCCAAGGTGCCATTCATTGGGTAGGCAAGGAGAACGGCCCCCAAAGCTACGTCCTCAAGCAAGAATCCGACCGCGTCACTAT
>JBDSKY010000440.1:0-3534 GCA_039916675.1 Bdellovibrionia bacterium | reverse complement strand
TGATGGGCAACCGGTACTTCTTTGCAAACTCGGCGTCGCGCTCATCATGTGCAGGCACAGCCATAACTGCGCCGGTTCCGTATCCCATAAGAACATAATCGGCGATCCAAACTGGAATTTTTTCGCCGTTGAGCGGATTTAAGGCAAAACTCCCGGTAAATACGCCCGTTTTATCTTGCGTTGCGTCCTGTCTGGAAATTTCTGATTTCTGTGCAACTTCTTTGCGATAGTCTTCGACCGCTTGCTTTTGAGCGGGGGTAGTTAATCTTTCGACCCAAGAATGCTCTGGAGCAAGCACCATATAGGAGACTCCAAAAATCGTGTCAGCTCGAGTAGTAAATATTTCTATCCCCTCACTCTGCCCTACAATATCAAATCGAACTTGGAGCCCTTCGCTTCGGCCAATCCAATTTCTTTGAAGCTCCTTGGTGCCTTCAGGCCAATCCAATCCATCCAAATCTTTCAAGAGCCTTTCGGCGTAAGATGTGATTTTCAACATCCACTGTTTCATAGGGACGCGAAATACTGGATGACCTCCTCGCTCCGAACGTCCGTCCACAACTTCTTCATTGGCTAAGACAGTCTTGAGCTCTGGACACCAGTTCACCGGGACTTCTTTTTGGTAGGCTAAGCCTTTTTCATACAGCTTTAAAAAAATAAATTGTGTCCACTTATAATATTTAGGATCACAGGTTGCAAATTCTCTGCTCCAATCAAAACTGAAACCAAGAGCTTTAAGCTGCCGCCTGAAAGTTTCGATCGCTTTGGACGTCGTAATGGCAGGCTGAACGCCTGTTTGTAACGCATATTGTTCAGCCGGCAATCCAAATGCGTCCCATCCCATAGGATGAAGAACATTGAAGCCTTTTGCCCTTTTATATCGAGCTATAATATCAGTTGCGGTGTAGCCTTCTGGATGTCCCACGTGAAGCCCTGAGCTGCTCGGATAGGGAAACATATCGAGCACGTAATACTTAGGTTTCGTGCTTTCTGTTTTCGCCTTAAAAACTTGGGTGTCTTCCCAAAACTTTTGCCACTTAGCTTCCATCCGATTTGCTTCATTTGCGTGATACGACATGCCGCATGTATACCTTGATTTTCGCCGGGTATCTAGTTGACTTTGAAAATCAAAAGGAGCAAAAAAAGAATCTTAATGGGGGCTTAACAATTGGAGGAACCATTATGAATTCCGCATTTCCCACTTTTCGCAAAAAAGCAGTTGAAGAAGCCATGTCCCGCCCCGCAAAACCCAATACTTTTCCCAAAGATAGCCAGGGAAATGCGATTCGAATTACAGATTACTTTGGAATTAACACTTTCGATTTACCAAAAATGAAAGACCAGCTTCCAAAGGACGTATACAACAAGATCGTGGATTGCACGAAAATGGGTAAAACCATGGATAGCGATACTGCGAAGTCAGTCGCCCATGCGGTCCAAGAGTGGGCTGTTACGCAAGGAGCAACCCATTTTTGCCATTGGTTCCAACCTCAGACAGGCGCCACCGCTGAAAAACATGATGCCTTCCTCTCCTTTGACGACTCATCACGCCCCATTGACTTATTTACTGCTTCCCAACTGATACAGAGCGAACCCGACGCCTCCAGCTTCCCATCTGGGGGAATGAGAAATACTTTCGAAGCAAGGGGTTATACGGCCTGGGATCCGGGCAGTCCCATGTTCTTGGTGGAATCAGGTGGAGTAAAAACTCTCTGCATCCCTTCAGTTTTTCTGAGCTACCATGGGGATGCGTTAGACGAGAAAACCCCTCTTCTCCGAAGTATCCAAGTCCTTTCCGAGAAAGCGAAAGCTCTCTTAGAACTCATGGGGGACAAAAATGTTCATCGTGTAGTGCCGACACTCGGCCTGGAGCAGGAGTACTTCCTCATTGACCGCTCTTTCTACTCACAAAGACCCGATCTAATCATGTGCAATCGGACCTTGTTAGGGTGCGAACCCCCTAAAGGACAGCAGTTGGAAGACCACTATTTCGGAAGCATCCCGGAACGCGTGCAGTCTTTTATGGCTGAGCTGGAGTCAGAACTTTTTAAATTGGGAGTCCCTCTCAAAACTCGTCACAATGAAGTTGCGCCTAGTCAGTTTGAAACTGCGCCAATTTTTGAAGAAGCCGACTTGGCCATCGACCATAACCACCTAGTTATGGATCATTTGAAAAAAATTGCTCAAAGACACCATTTCAAAGCCATCCTTCACGAAAAACCTTTCGCAGGCCTCAATGGCTCGGGCAAGCATTGCAATTGGTCATTATCCATCTGTTCAGACAAATCTGAGCTGGATGGATTTAATCTTTTAAACCCAGGAAAACTTCCCTATCAAAATCTCCGATTTTTGATCTTCTTAGCGGCAGTTCTCAAAGGTGTACATAAAAACGCCGGCCTATTACGAGCCGGTATTGCATCCTCCGGCAATGACCACCGATTAGGCGCAAATGAAGCTCCTCCTGCAATTATCTCTGTGTTTCTCGGAGATCTGCTCTCCAAAGTGTTAGATGAAATTGAAACCAGCGATGATCCGGGCAAAGATGTAGAAAGTAAAGTGATTCGCTTCGGGATCAATAAGCTACCTGAAATTGCTAAAGACAGTACTGACCGAAATAGAACGTCGCCTTTCGCTTTCACCGGAAATAAATTTGAATTTAGAGCGGTGGGAGCATCTGCAACTCCTTCCTTCCCGGTAACCTTACTTAATGCTGCCGTAGCAGACGCAATTTCCGATCTGACTGTAAAACTTAAGCAGAAGCTCAGCTCCCAGGTTCCGTTAGATTTAGCCATCTATCAGGTCGTGAGAGAGGTTGTAAAAGAAACCAAAGCAATCCGCTTTGAGGGCAACAATTACTCAACTGAGTGGGTACGAGAAGCTGAAAAAAGAGGCCTCCCTAATCTTCGCAAAACTCCTGAAGCCTTGGCCCAGATGATCGAGCCAAAAGCTAAAAAGGTGCTCATAGACACGGGCGTTTTCAGTGAAGCAGAACTGGTCTCACGCTTTCATGTGAGAAATGAAAGGTATCTCAAAGACCTTCAGATCGAATTGGACACATTAAAACTATTGGTAGATTCCCATGTATTGCCTGCAGCCTTTCAATACCTCAATTCATTAGCGGCCGGAATTTCCAATATGAAATCCGCAGGAATTGCAAATCCTCCACAGGCAGCAGCACTAAAACAAGTATCTGATACTGTGCTAGGACTCGAGAAGAAACGAGCAGAGCTAGGTGAGTTCGAAAAAAGGCTTGCACAAAAACATGAGTGTGAGGACAAAGCTATCCTTTTCTCAACTGAAGGAACCGGCCTCTTTGATCAAATTCGTGTATTTTGTGATCAATTAGAGAGCAACCTAGATGATCGCCTCTGGCCCTTGCCTAAATATCTAGAAATGCTATTTCTATCTTAAATGAGTATTTATCTAAGCAAAAGTGAACAGGCCCGCTTTTTGGGCCGTCATGTTTTATCGATCGTAGATTTTACACCTGAAGATATTCACATAGTCTTCAAATTAGCCGGCTATTTTGAAGAC
>JBDSKY010000439.1:0-7020 GCA_039916675.1 Bdellovibrionia bacterium | reverse complement strand
TAAACCCGACTGTTAACCCTTGGACGTCATATTCAAGTATGGTGGTTGATCCTAGCGATGATTGTACTTTTTGGTACACAAACGAATACCTGAAGACTAACGGAAACTTTAACTGGCATACCAGGATTGCCTCTTTTAAACTGCCGGGATGCTAAGCTCAGAAGGTGGAGATGTGTGTTGGCGTTTAGCTCTCCCTTGGCATAAATACCGGGTTTCGATAATCCGCCAAATAGCGTTCCAGCGTTCGTTGGCTAATATTCAAAATTCCCTGAGCGTGGTCCCGGCTCATCGTTCCTGAAATAACTTTAATTACCATCTCTAGCTTGATTTGCTGCTTAGTACTCATGTACGGCATTTCCTTTCATCCTCCTTAAAATCAAACAGCTAAATCTGTTTGATTTCAAAAGGATAACGCATATATGCCGTCAAATTCCCTTGGTAATTAAGTGCCGTCAAAATCGCATGGTAATCACAAAATTTAAATAATTTAGTTAAAAATACCGATTAGAATTAATGACTTCCAAAATAAACCATCTAATGAAAAATGGGCGAGTTTCCGTACTCCCAGTATTTCTCACCCTTACAATCTTAACTCTGCCCGCTTGTTTCGAGAGAAATGACAGGGAAGTAAAGCCATCTATTAATGACACTGTTCCTACTCAGAGAAATCGTTACAATCAAAATAGCAGGGAAATGCAACCATCTATTGTTGGCACTGTTCCTACGCAGGCCGCCCTTTCTGGGAATACTCTGCTCGCGGTGTTTGGAGTCAATTTTCAAACAGGCGCGACAGTAGTCGTAGGTGGGATGCCCTGTATTCATCCTGCTTACAGTAGCTATAGAATTTCTTGTCAATTTGGTCCTGGTCGGGCTCCAGGGTTTGTTGATGTCACCGTAACGAATCCTGACAGAAGTTCGGCTACTAAAATACGGGGATTCGAGTATACCTCTGTCCCACAAGGCCCTGTCCGTTTTACTGAACCAGCACCCAGAGTTGCGCGGTTTGATAGAAATCTTTTTGGGCACACGCCAGCTGCGCCATCAGGGCCTCCAACGCTAGTAAGACCTCTAGTACCAGCTCCACCTGCTGCTGTCACAATTCAGACTCCGGTCCCTGTGGTGACTTTTCCTGCAGCAGAGATTCCTCCTTCAAATGCTTTTGGAACCTACCGAGACTCAGAGGCGCAGGTCTTACAGCATTTTTTCAATATAAGAGTAAGCGCTGATAACCGTTGGTTAGACCACGTAACTCTCAATAATAGGCAGGTAGCGATTACCAATGATTCGACTCCCCCTCAAATGTTGCGGGGGTATGTCATCAGTGATTCGGATTTAGTGAATGCTATTAACGACTCGGCCATAGGAATTCGCATCGCGGCGGGTGAAATGATCTCCCAGGATCATGTAGATGCTTTACCCGAAGAGGTTCGGAGTGACTTGGTTGCTTTTATCGGAATGGGCGTTGAGATACACAATGAAAGGTTTCCTAATCCTGCATTTAGCCTTCGGACGACCACTTCTCAACAACAACTTTTTATTGATCGCTTGCAAAGCTACATTAGAATACACATCAATGAACTCAATGAGTCTAGCCCGGAACGCTATCAGGTAACTGCAACTCAGAGGAGACCAGCCTATTCCTACTATATGAATCCTCGGCATCTCACTTATCGAAACCAACTGGGGTTGAGTGCTAGAGCCTTGGGACCTGATTTACGCACTGACTACGACTATTGGCCGATGGTCCACACCAACCCGCATGATAAAGAAGTCATGATTCGGATTATTGAAAGTATTGAGACCAATAACGTCAATCAGTTTATCTCCTATCTCATTGAGTTTGCCACAAGCTTTAACGAAGAGCTGACTGGTCCAAAGAGCGCGTTTATAGATACTTTTACGTTTCTTTTCGTCACAAAGTACTTTCCCAATGAAGCTGTGAGACAGCTCTATTATCACTTCATCTTGAGATGTGGACAGATCCATTAAAATAGGGGCAAGTTTTCGGGATTCGGAGAGAACGGTTCAAAAAATAATGGGCTCTGGCCTCAAAATATTCTTTTTGTCCTGAATAAATCTCTCCGTCGAGATAAACTCATATCCAAAAGAAATCATGGTCTGAATCAGTCTTCGAAGGCGTTCCTTTCTTTCAGGATCACTCGATTGATTGCCCATCCGTGAAGGATGAAAAAAGAAGGAGCCCCAGATATCCCGCAGCTTTCGATTTCTCCTAGCCCTTTCCAAAATATTCTCGATAGTATTTTCGAAGGGATCATTGGATTTGTACTTATACGGAGTGACGTACCCTAGATTTTCAGGCAGAACCCTCTGACCATACATATCTCCATAAATCTCATAGGGGTAAAACTGAGAAATTTCCTCATTTGACGCTACATGAACAGATAGATTCCTAAAGGCTTTCTTACGAATTGAAGAACCTGTCAGACCTGATTCCTCGTATTGCAGACGTAAGTCTGTTGTAACTGGGACTCCAGTTGCCGTGAACGGCCAGTATTTAACGCAGCCAATACTCCAAGAGAAGACTCGTCCGAAAATTAAATAGTCAAGAGCCGATGCAGCGTAGTGGGGTGTTTCCCAAATTTGAGGAAGAACGTTACTCTTTTGTAATACACCCCAACCCCAGTCCAATCGGTTAAGTATCCAAAAAGGATTGTCTAAGGCTACAGGGGCATTTCCAATGAAATTCCAAAATTCGAAATCATCGGCGGATACCCCGCTTCTCGGGTTGAGTTGATTTTCATACTGATGAGTAACCCCGTGCCAGACAAAGGACGCTCCTGCCCGTTTCATATCTTCTAAAATTTGTAGAAAGTCGGCCTTCTGATTCATTGGAAGAGTTCCGGCAGAACAATACCCCATTTTGCCAAAAGGATTCCTAAAAATGGGAATCAAGGCTACTTGAATAGGGATATGAAATTCATTGACCACCGACATGATATCCACAAGTTGATGAATTGGAGTACAGGGGTGGACGTCTTCGATGCGCAGGACCGCTGGAGGTTTTGTATCTATCGATCGATGAGATTTTAGATCAACGATATCAAAAAGCACGTCTCCAAATACGACATACCGATCATCCATCCCAGCGTTCAGAAAAGGATTATCTAAAACCAAAAATCGGTTCGAACTTCGAACGATATAGGGAATCCGCTTGCCGCTATAACTGTGTTGAGCTATGGCAATGACTTCGCTTTTATCATTCAATTTTTCAACCTCAGACATCCAGAATGCGCCGACCCATTCACCATTGATCTTAGAAATTGACTTTTTAAACATCTCGTTTTTATATAAAATATTTTTATAAAAAGTAGGCATTCCAGTCTCATCTAGGTGACTATAGTCTAATCCGACTTCACCTCTGTACTGAAGTCCAAACAAGTCTTTCAGCGCGGGGGCCCCCAGACCGCTTACAAAATTTCCTATCCACGCTACATTTCTTTTTGTCGTTGAAAAATCTTGAATAAAAGCTGTAGAAACCATTTTCGAAGGGACATCCGCTGAGTCTGACCAATTCAGGTAGAGTGTGGCTCGACAAGAGTTCATTTCTCCCGCCTGATACTGGCTAATCGGTTTAACGATCTGTTGGATATCAGGAAAATGCCCTAAGAGGTTCTGAAGGTAATTGGCCCTCATCCTACCCTGATTGATGTGAAACGGATTGGGGCTTGAATCATAGTAAATTCGTACGCACTCATTTGCTAAGGAGGGCAAAGAGGTCGCCATCGCTATACTCGTTAGAAGAAAAGATTGAAATATTGTTTTACGAAACATCTATTCATTTGACGCTTTAAAATTTTTCGAATCAATCTTTATCTATCGCCTTGCTAACGTTTAAATAAAGCCTTTAACGTGAACCATTTTCTCGGATGTGATGTCCAGAAGCAAGGCAAATTTCTATTAATCTAGGAACCCACGGTCATCAGGATGTGGAACATATTTCTTTCCGTTAATCGGTCGTGGCATAGGATAGCCGCTTTCAGATAGACGATTTGCTTTTATCTTGGATTCTGCATTCTGTTGGTAATCGCGGCGTTTAAGTATCTTGCGAACATATTTTCTGTTTTGGTTCGGGTCATAATTTAAATTTACTATAAAAATAGTATCTATGTATATTTTTTCGTTCAAAAAATGCCGCATGGCAACGTTTTGTGTAGTTAGGGGTTAAGTTGACTGACTATGTCACAGGAACTCTAACTATTCGCTACAGAATAATATCTCCATATATACCTATTTTTGGACGGAACGGGCCTGATCTAGATAATTGCTTATTTCCGAGAAATTTCTTAAAAGTGGCATTAACTCTGTTCCTGGTATAGTGGTGTCATAATTCTGACAGCTATTCATGATATTGTTAATGTAACCTGTATATTTTAGACCGTACAAAAAAATGCTCTTAAAGTTCCTTCTCCGAGGTAAAGCAAGGTTCGGATTTGAAGGTATTTTCAAGGGACCGATCTCATCTGTAGTTCCCTGCGTCCAGGAATGTGACCCCTTGCGGTTATGAAAGTCTGGGAGAGCATCTTGTGTTGCACTGCTCACGGAGAGCGTCATTTCAGAAAAGACCAGGCCTACTAAAAGTATCGCAGGGATTCGAAATCCTCCTTTAAATTCTTTCAACAGCTTTTTCATTAAGTATTTTACAAACATTGTATTGCTTACGGCAATGTTATAGGCCAAATCGGTCCATAAAAATAAGTAGAATCAACCCGGCATGCGCCTTGCTCATTCGGCCAATGACGGCTGCCTGTCCATCGGTCGAAAGGCGATGAATGAAAATTTTTGGAAAGCGCGAGCGAGCCATGGCCCTGCTTATCGCTTTCAATCTGGTGTTTGCGGCAGGCGTTTTAACACTTCCCCGTGGCAGTTGGATCTTTTACTTCTGGGAGGACACGTTCCATACCTTTGCGAGCCTCTACTGCGCCTTGGAGCTTTTGAGAGTCTCCCGAAAATGTCACGAGAACCGCGAAAAGCTCGCCTGGTTCTGGTTCAGTGGCGGATGCTTTTTATATTCCCTTGGGATGCTGATTTGGAGCTGGGTGGGACTCGTCCAGGGCGATCACGCTATCAAAGCGAGATTTACGGACGTGTATTTTATCGGCATGGCGCTCTGCTTTCTGGTCGGAATAATCTATCTCCGGTTGGCACGTCCACAAAAGGGGCAGGCCTGGGTTTTCGTGAGCGAGTTTGGCATAACGCTCTGCCTGATTTTCCTCCTCGGTGGGACTTTGCTTTATCATCCCATCCAGGAGTTCACCGGGGATCCGCTCTATCTCGCATTCATACTTGCCCGCGCCGTCTGCCATTCCTCCACCGCTCTGTTTGCGGTGATCTCCATTTCGCAAAGACCAGCGCTGGTTCATCCGCGAGTCGCTTCGCTTCTGATAGCTGGAATTGTGACCTTTGCCGGCGCTTATATGGCGTACGCCTACGTCAATGTGACCCACCTGTACAAGATGGGCGAGCTGATGGATGTGATTTGGAATGTCGCCTTCAGCTTTCTTTTCCTTGCGGGATTCGAGCAAAATCAACTCGCCCCCGAGGGCGGCCCGCTGACGCCATGGAAGGATGAACAGTCTCAATCCAAGCCTCCTTCCATGGCCTGGCTCTGGGGGATTCTTCTTGTCTCCCTGGGCGTGGGAATCGCCCCGTTTTGGGCGACGTTGAGCGACAACATCCAATTCCTCCTGGCGACCCTTGTCTTTCTGATCTTTTTTGTGAGCATTCGCTGGGAGCTCCTTCTCTTGGAAGAAAAAAGAGCGCGAATGGAATTGCTGAAGGCGCTTCGACTGAGGGAAGACTTTCTCGCCATAGCGGCGCATGAGCTGAGAACCCCACTCACGCCGCTCAAGATCCAGATCTCGCTCTTGAGGAAATTTATCCAATCTCCGAAGCCAGAACAATTGAAACGCCTCTCAGGAATGATCTTGAGCGCCGAGCAGCAGTTGGATCGCCTTCAGCGACTGGTCGAGGATCTGCTGGATGTCTCAAAGATTGAAGAGGGCTCGCTGACCTTGAAACGTGAGGAGCTGGACCTCGAAAAGCTGGTACGCGAGGTGGTCGAGCAATTGCGGTACCTCTTGCGTCAGGCGAACTGCGAGCTTTCGCTCAAGGAAGAGAACCCGGTCCGAGGTAGCTGGGATCGCCTCCGGATCGAGCAAGTTGTGACCAATCTTCTCCTGAACGCGATCAAATACGGAGCAGGAAAGGTGATCGAAGTCGTAATCTCCAAGCGAGATGACCGAGCCCGGCTGACGATTCGGGACTATGGCATTGGGATCGCGCGCGAGGATCAGCAGAAGGTCTTTGAGAAGTTCGAGCGCGCGGTTCCGGTGACGGCCTATGGGGGACTCGGCTTGGGGTTATTCATCGCCCAGCAGATCGTCAAGAGCCACGGCGGCACGATTCAGCTCGAAAGCGAGCCAGAGCGCGGCGCGCTTTTCATAGTGGAGCTTCCGCTCCAAGCCCATCCAGAAAATTAGGAGAAGAAGATGAGGTTCTGCTTCAAATAAGTCTCATCACGTAATCGGGGATATTCTTTGATGCGATACAAACGGAGCTAAAATTGCATAGCTCTATTTTCGTTTTGACGAACACTGACTAAAGATAATGGGGGAAAATGAATCGTATAAATAAGATTCTGATAACGCTATTACTTTGTTCGAGATCGGTCCAAGCAAATCCCAATTTAGAGTGTTTTCTAGCAAGTTTGAATTTTCCTCTGACTAAAGTTCAACAAATACATTTATGTGCGGGCGCGCCATAACCTATAGTGCCAGTTGGGGATAAGAAGATGGAAACACAAAATGACCTCATGCTTTGTAAATGCATTTTGATCATTGAAGACGAGGAGACCATTCGGGACAGCTTACAGTTCTTCCTTGAGTTCGAAGGATACCAGGTATATTCCGCATCGAATGGTCGGGAAGGACTCGATATCCTTTCAAAACTAGACCTCCCTTGCTTGATCCTGCTGGATTTGATGATGCCAGTCATGGACGG
>JBDSKY010000438.1:0-4865 GCA_039916675.1 Bdellovibrionia bacterium | reverse complement strand
AGCAGCCGAATTAGCAGCAGCAATAATGGCGGCTACATCTTGAGTTGTCACCAGGGCATTCAAATGCCCTGGGGCCGCTGCCTCATATCAAAAACACCGATAGCCGAGACACCAATCAGCACATAGGCGTCTTTTAAAATCTCCACCTTAGATTTGCCGGTCAGTCTTTGATTGAGAGCATCATCCAAGGTATCTTTAACTACTGCCATTGACTTCGTATATCCAGGGCCGGAGGCCACCTTCGGTGCTGATTTGGCGGCTTGGGTCCCCCTGGGGAGGGGGTAGTGAATAGGCCTTTGGTACTCCTACCTAGCATGAATTTCTTATCCTGTTCTTCCTGCAGATACTTAACTGCGAAGGTGAAAATAAAGATTACAGAAATCTCGAAGTAGAGAAAAATAGTATTCTAGTTCTGATTGCTTTCAAAAAGTACTCGAAAATCTACGTAGGCCAGGATCAAAAACGTACCTATGAATAACACTATGGCTCGAGTAGCATCGAGTTGTCCAATTCCATGCGCCAGAAGTCCCGCACCCAAAAGCATAAGAACAATCATTAAAATCGATCCCACAAAATTCGTGTTACGGGTCATCGAATCTTGTGATAAAAGATTATCCAGCATATTGGCGTGGCCTTCTACTCCGGGGGCATTCGATTCAAAAGGAAACACGCTGAAGGTTTTGGCGTGGGAAAGAGGTTATTAACGTCTTCCTTTTGTCTTAGATAGGCTTGTAGTTTCGGAGTTATACGTACCATTAGGTTCGCTTTTTTTGCAATTATTGGAACTGCACTGGTGGTGCTGTAGGCGTAGGCGGAACTGCTGGTTTTGAATGCTTTTGTCCAGCAAGTAGCGAAAGTTCAAATAACAAAGCAAGAAATAAAATAACTTTCTTCATAATAATTACTCTCCATCAGAAGTATTTTGTATAGGACTTAATTATGAAGTAACTTCTATATATATTTCTACTAATTAATGCTTTAGGGGTAAAGCTTATATTCAGAGAATGAGCGTTACTTTTATTTTGGATAGGTTTTAAAGTACGAAAAATGGGAGAATGCCTCTCTTCCATTTTGACTTTCTGAGTTGGATTAAATAGGTTGCTTCGTATTATGAAAATCGCCTCTTTAATTCTGACTACTCTTTTCTTATCATAGTAACTATTCATGACTTAAATCAGGCGAGCCGACGGACTTCAATTTTAGACAAGTATTTCTGGTACATTTTCGCTGAAGCAAGCATCACTCCTGGCAGAGCGAGAGTACCGCAGGCCGCAGCCAAACCATTCTTAAGTAATTCTGCAGGAAATTCTGGACTAGAATTATACGCCAGGTCCGCGATAGGTTGTCTAGTCCGGATACTTTCTTTCCAAATATAGGCGCTCATTGCACCTACCATTGAATCTCCAGCACCCACCGTACTTTTGACCTCAATTTTTGGAATGCGTCCGAACCAGCTGCCGAGCGGCGTAACAAGTAGTGCTCCTCCGTCTACTGACGAGGTGCAGATGAATGGAATTTTCCGGGTCAAATTTCTAGTCAGTTTTAAAACGCCTTGTAGGCTGCTAACTTTTTTGCCGGTAAAATTCTGGAGTTCCACTAGATTGGGTTTGATTAAGAGTGTGGGCATTTCAAAGGCATATTTAAGTAAAGGACCCGGGACGTCGACGATTGTTGGAATTTTATGTAATTTGGCGAGCCGAAGTATTTTTAAAAGGTGGGCTCCCGTAAATGCAGGCGGTAAGCTACCGCCTATAACTAAGAGGGAGTTCCTGTCTATTGACTCTATATATTTGAATAAAGCTTGCCTTTCATGAGAAGAAATCTTGGGACCGGGAAAACTCAGCCGTGTTTGACGGTGATCTTTGCAATTGGATACGGTGACGTTAGTGCGAGTGTGGCCTTGAATTTTTATAAATTCGTGTACTACATCTTCTTGATCCAACAGGAATTTTACCTCGGTACCCGTTCCCCCTCCTAAAAAGCCTGTGGCTGTCACAGGGGCACCCAGTCTTTTAATTATTCTTGCAGAATTAATTGAGTTACCTCCTGGTGATCTGGTTTCGTCATGAACATAGGCTTTTTCATCTGGTGCTAAATTTGCGACGGTACCGCCGAGATCGAGACAAGGATTGGGTGTAAGTGTATAGATCACAGGAGTTCCTCTTTAGTTTTCAAGTCGGCCTCTTTCTAGCAGGAATAAAAAGAACGGTCAATTACTTCAAGTTCCCTAATCGTTAGAGATATTAAGTTTCGATTTTTCTGTTTTTTAGTGTAGGTAGGCAATTTCTGCCGGAATTGACTTCGTTTTGGAAACGTTAGAAAATTAGAAAGTGAGCAACTCAAATAGGTCAGAAAAGTTTAGGGAAGTAAGGCAAGAGGTCGAGAAACTTTCTTCGGAGCTTCGAAAGCTGAAGACGGAGTATGATTTACTATTTGATAAATATGCGTCGTCGGAAAAGCTGGTTCGGGAACTCCAAGAAGAATTGAATACTGAAATTGGTCCCAATCAATTTAGAAAGACACTGCATTCCTTGAAAGAGGAAACCGAACGTTTACGAGCTGTCTACCCGGTCGAGGATTTACTGGCCGCGAAAGAATTAGAAGTTGAAAAAACTAGTAAAGCGCTCGCTTCGGTTACAGAGGCTCATCCTGAATTTAGCTCGTTTGATCTTCGGTTAAGGACGCACACTCAGGAGCGAGACGAGCTAAGGAAGATAGTTTCGAAGGCCGATGAACGGTTTCGACGACAGATTTTGAGAATACGAACTGCCGGGCTTATGATTCCCTTTGAGGTTCATACCGAAGATCCGAAGCCGGGTGAGGTTTCGCTGGAAGAGTCTGGACAGGAAAATGTTCTGGAATCAGATATTTTTGGAAATTCGGTGGTACCCTTTTTATACCCGCTCTAGGCCAGACGATCACCGTGCTCAATAAAATAAAAACCTATTTTTCCTGCTTAGGGCAAAATCCCGGTCTAGGTCCTATTTTCGGAAACGATCTACAAACTGCAGGCCGTTTTTCATAGACGGTGCAGCGCCTATTATGATCCAGATAGAGGCAGTCTCTGCCCCCCTTTTGCGCAAGGACAAAGAGCTGGGACTTGGCTTGAAAAGCTTGAATGACTTTCTGTTTGCTGAGTTTTTTAGCAACTTTTTTTAATGAAACCGCAGCTTCGTCTTCTGTAATTAATTCTAATCGAATCAAATCCGGAACGCTAACTTCTACGGGAAGGGTACAACAGCCCGACCAGCAGCCATCGCACATGCCCTTACGAAATTTTAGCCAGGTCTCGGGTTGTTGAATTTGAACCGTTTTCATTGTGCCCCTTCTAACTCAAATTCAATTGGAATGGAATGGGCTGTTTGTGGGCTTTACCCCACTGCAGAGGAAGATTTGTGGGAAAAACACGACAAATGTTGGAAAAACCACTTTCCGAATTTCTAAATATGGCCATTTTAAAGCTCATTTCTCATAAAAGGCGAGTTGGTTCACTATTTGCTTAAGAGTGCGTCCATATGGAGAAAGAAAAGTGAATGTTGCGAAGGATATAATGAAAGTGTTTAATATTGCCTGCAAGAGTGACAGTACTATTTTAATTACTGGCAGTACTGGGACCGGAAAATCTTCTCTCGCTCGAAAAATCCACGACGGGAGCAAAAGGCGAAATCGGCCATTTGTTGTGGTCAATTTGGCGACTCTTTATGAGGGGACTCTAGAGTCTGAGCTTTTTGGCCATGAAAGAGGGTCTTTTACGGGAGCCGATGCAAAGCGTATCGGCCGGCTCGAAATGGCGCAGGGAGGTACAGTTTTTCTGGACGAAGTAGGGGAGCTGCGGCCTAGTCTACAGGCTCGGCTATTAGAGTTCCTTCAGTCTAGGGTAATTTCGCCCGTGGGAAGTAATAAAGAGATACGACTTGATGTTCGCGTTATTGCAGCAACGCATAAAGACCTTGCTGAGAGCGTACGAGACCGAGGGTTTCGAGAGGATTTGTTTCATCGGTTGCGGGTAATTTCAGTTCCCATCAAGCCCCTTAAGGAGAGGCGAGAGGACTTTGACCAGATATCGAAGCGGCTTATTGAAGAGTTTTGTCTTAAAGAGGGGCGCTCCACGTTGAGGTTTTCTTCAGAAGTAGGCGAAATATTCGCAGCCTATAGTTGGCCTGGCAACATTCGTGAGCTTCGAAATGCCCTAGAATATGCGGTTCTGGCTACTGAGGGAGCCGTTATTTACCCGGAACACTTGCCGCCCTGGCTCATTGACGACCTTAAAAAAGAAATCCAAATATTAGGAGAAACTTTGGGATCAGCCGCCCTCTTAAAATCAAATATAGACCCAGAATCGAAATTAGGCGCTCCTAGAGCCACTCAGGAGGAAATTACTCTTTCTAGCGGAGGATCAGAATTTGGAATCGTAAGCTTCCACTTAGGTTTTGATTACGCTGTAACCTGCAAAAACTTCGAAAAACTCTACTTACAAAGAGCTCTTTTGCGGAATGGAGGGCGAATTAACCGAACTGCTCGTCAAATTGGTCTCAATAAATCGACTTTGATACGCCGAATTCGTAGTTTTGGACTGAATCAAGACTCACCCCTAGGATACGATCAAAAATAATTTCCTCGGGATCCCGCGTCTGGAGCCAATTTCAAAAAAAAATGAAAATAAGTGAAAATAACCATTGCGCTCAGGGGGTGTTCTGGATATTAACACGCCTCCTCGGTGAGACGAAACAAGTCGAAACGAGACGATCTTTGAAAATTTGAATGAATTTTTTGATAGAGAAAGTGGGGGAAAGTAGGCAGGCAACTCGCAAAGTCGACCACGTAAGTGGCCGGTGGAGAGAGCGCTGTCGAAATACTCCGAATCA
>JBDSKY010000437.1:0-5086 GCA_039916675.1 Bdellovibrionia bacterium | reverse complement strand
CGTCACTGGATGGAGGCAGCCACTTCAGGAGGGGCCCTGCTTACGGCGGAACAGATTCGAGGCCGATTCAATCCTGGTTTAACAAGTTTAATGCTGAGGTTCCTCCACGTCCCAATCAATCAGCCTTTGGCTGACGTAGGCGTTGCTATTGCCTTGGTAATCCTATTGGGGCTGATCTGGAAGCGTGCCTCGCGCCGAATGTCACCTCCTGAAGCCTGGCTCGGATGGTTGGCCTTGGCGCCGGTGATTCATCCTCTGCCTTGGTGGCATTTATTTGTTTTTTCGTTCCCTTTAGCTGTGGTGAGTTTGGACCGGGCTCTTCGAGAATGGCGGCATAATCAATCCTTCGGGGTGGCCGCAATGGCGTTTTTAGGAGTGGGGCTTATTTGCGCTAGTACAGAGAAGTTGCTTGGTCCCCCAGGGCTCTTTTTGGAAATGGCGTGTGCAAAAAGCTGGGGTGTCCTGATTTGTGCAGGTGTGTTAGCATACGTGTCACCGAGAGCGGTTTCCCGCTCCTAATTGCCTCAGCCCAAAATAGATAGGTTCCGGATATATTATGCTCTCAATTCCAGATATATTAGTCAGGTGAAGTTACCTACCCGAATATCTAAAGTTGTGGGAGGGGCTGCTTATGTTCTTACTAACTTCGCTGCCTCTATTGTTTTCTATCTGACATTTCATAAGTTAGGTGCGAAGGCGGCCATCGGTCTAGCCATATTCGTTACTGGACTTCAGTTGCTTTTCCACTACTTGAAGCGACAGAGACCAACCATCTTTTTTATTATTTCTACTGTATTTATTATACTTTTCGGTGGGATAGATCTTTTTATATCGACACCCCGGTTTTTTCGTCTTGAGCCCTTTGTCCAAAATTTTGCAATCGCAAGCGGTTTGTTTTTTACTTACTTGGCTCGCGTTCCAATGCTGTCGCGATTTGCGGTGGATCTACCGATGAACTTCAGACCTAAGCAAGAGTTGCCCTTGCAGTATTATCGAAAACTCACGCTTATTTTAATCGTATATCTCTATGTGAAAGCCTTGGTTTTCCTTCTGTTAGCCTTTATCGTTGACCTAGGTTCGCTGATTCTCTTGCGATCTATCCTAGGGGGAGGATCCCTATTTGCGTTGTTTCTCGGCGAATTTTTTTATAGGAAAAAATACCTGGAGACTGAGAAACATAAGCCAACTCAGGCTTGACAAGTAGCGTATAAATGCATAAGCAAGTGCTTATGAATTCGGAAGGGACCAAATCATTAGTAGAAAACCTAAGATCAAAGAGAAAGTTTTTACTCTTAGCTGAAACATTTCAAGCTCTTGGGGATTCTTCTCGCGTTCAAATCGTCTGGCTATTGTCCAAGGGTGAGCACAATGTAGGGGCAATTGCTCGCCGTATGGAAATGAGCCAGCCCGCAGTGAGCCATCACCTTCGAACCCTAAGAAACTTAAAGTTAGTGAAAGTTCGTCGAGATGGGCGTACCTCTTTTTATACTTTGGATGACCTTCATATTAATCGCCTTCTTCAGGAAGGGATCAAGCATGTCGAGGAGTTTTTGTGAGTCTCACTGCTACTCTTAAGCATGTCGGACACGTTCGACTCGGAAAATTAGAAAAAGGCGAAAAAGGTCTAATCACCCAAATCGGTGGTATCGAGTTTTCGGTAGAAACTGTGCAAAGACTGATGGAAATGGGATTTTTAGAAGGGGCAACGATAGAGGTTTTGCATCAATCCCCCTTTGGTGGAGATCCTATTGTAGTGCGTGTTCGGGGTTCCTTGGTTGCATTGAGGCGAAACGAAGCTAATGCGATAGAGGTTTTATTGGATGAGTAAACTTATTACACAAATTAAGAAAACTTATGATGTTGCTCTTGCTGGTAATCCAAATTGTGGGAAAACCGCTCTTTTCAATGCGATCACCGGTGGCAATGCCAAGGTAGGAAATTATCCCGGCGTCACAGTGGAACGAAAAGTAGGTCGCGCTCTCCTTCCTGATGGAAGTACGTTAAAAGTATTAGATCTGCCTGGCACTTACAGTTTGAATTCCAGGACTCTTGACGAGGAAATTACCCGAAATATTCTGCTTGGAAAGCACGCTTTGGAGCCTATGCCAAAAGCGCTGATCGCGGTAGTGGATGCAACTAATTTAGAACGGGGCTTAGGTTTCGTTTTGGAGCTTCGAGAGTTGGGCATCCCTTTGGTTTTGGCGCTGAATATGGTGGATCTGGCTAAAAGTAGAGGCCAGGTTCTGAATTTGGAAATCTTATCCCGCGAATTAGGGATCCCGGTTGTCCCTACAGTGGCTATTCAAAAAGAAGGTTTAGAAAAACTTTTAGCGGAAGTTTGTCTTCTTAAGTCTGATCTAAAGCCCGCTGTTCTTATCGATTGGAAAAAGCCGGATCAAAATCAAATCCGAAGTAGGTTTGCGGAAGTGGACCGGATTCTTTCCCTGTCGATTGTGCAAGCCACTCAGCCTGCGCTTTGGACTGAGCGTCTGGACCAGATTGTGCTTCATCCTGTATTGGGAACTTGTTTATTGGTTTTAGTGTTGGCTTTTGTATTCCAAGCAATCTTCTCGTGGGCCGAAATACCGAAGGGGTTTATCGAATCTGGAGTTAGTTGGTTAGGAGACCAAGTTGGACTTTGGTTAGGTAAAGGTCCTTTAGAGAGTTTGATTGTAGATGGAATGATTGCGGGAGTGGGAGCTGTTCTAGTTTTCCTTCCTCAAATTTTAATTCTTTTTGCTTTTATCCTAGTTCTTGAAGACTCCGGTTATATGGCTCGGGCGGCTTTTCTTATGGATAAGCTCATGGGTAAGGTGGGACTTCATGGGAGAGCATTTATACCTCTTCTGTCTTCGTTCGCCTGCGCTATTCCGGGGATTATGTCTACCCGCACGATTGAACAACGGAAAGACCGCTTAACCACTATACTAGTGGCACCGTTAATGACGTGTTCTGCCAGGTTGCCAGTTTATTCTCTTTTGATTGCGGCATTTATTCCAAATATGAGTGTCTGGGGGCCTATTCGCCTGCAGGGATTAGTGATGTTTGGATTGTATTTTGCGGGCGTCGTAATCGCGCTTTTGATGGCAGTAATCTTTCGAATGAGTTTGTTTCGAGGACCCAAACCAAATCTTTTGATGGAATTGCCTACTTATAAGTTGCCTCGTTTGAAAAACATTGGTCTTGGACTTATGGAGCGCTCGGTCCTTTTTCTAAAGAAGGCAGGAACAGTTATCCTCTCTGTTTCAATAGTACTTTGGTTTCTGGTTTCCTATCCAAAGGCGCCCGTGGGTGCGCATGAAGCTGCAATTTCCTACAGCTATGCCGGAATTGTGGGACATGCGATTGAACCTCTCTTTCGTCCACTCGGATTTAATTGGAAGATAGTCGTGGCTTTGATTCCAGGGCTTGCTGCTCGCGAAGTGATGATTGGATCGCTTGCGACGGTTTATGCAGTTGAAGGTAGGGAAAATGGAATTGCGCTGCTCGGTCAGCGGTTGTCCGAGGATTGGAGCATTGCGACGGCTCTGAGTCTGTTAGTTTGGTATGTGCTGGCGTGTCAGTGTTTTTCTACTTTGGCCGTGACACGAAGGGAAACGAACTCCTGGCGATGGCCGGCCTTTATGTTCTTGTATATGACTTCATTGGCTTATTTAGGGTCATTCACTATTTACCATTTAGCTGTTAAAATGGGGTTAGGGAAAATATGAGACAAGAAATCATCGCCTTAACGATTGTCACTGCCACTAGTGGATTCTTATCTCTTAATTTTTTGAGAACTTATCTGGCACCTCCACTTTCTCGATGGTTGCTCAAGCAAGGGCATGCAAAATTCGCTTTTTGGGTAAGAAAGCAAACTCCCGCTTCAAATGGCTCCTGTTCAGGGTGTAAGAGTTGTTAGCCTTTGTCAGCTACTGACATGATATAATACATTATTCCGGCATAATAATTTGACTCGATGTATTGACACTGCGCGTCTAAAATGATACCCGTCCTCTCTAGTTTTAATTGGATAGGACCCTCTCAAAATGTTTGTTCGAATGAATTTCTTTTTATTTCTTATTCTCATTAGTACAGCGCTTCCAATTGATTCCAGTTATTCGCAAGACTTTCAGAAGCAAACTGCCTCAGGCCCACAAAAGAAAATCCTCGTTCTAACAACCTCAGGTGGCGGTGGCCACTCGGCTGCGGCCCAAGCCGTGCGCGAAAGTCTTGAAGATCGATATGAAGTGAACGTTTTGGATATTATTGGCCATCTTCCCCTTTTAGAGGGTGGAGCTAAAATTTTTGATCATTGCTTTGCTAACCAAAGCTGGTCGTATATGAAAATCCTTTTGTTTTTACAGCCCAAAGCGGTTGAAGATTTAGCGGTTCTCTATTGCAAAAAGAAAATTATCAGCTTGATTACCGAAAAGAGTCCTGACCTCATTGTCAGTGTTCTTCCTACCGCGAATTATGTGTACTTGGAGGAAGCAAAACAACTTGGAATCCCTCTGGTTGTGATACCAACCGATTTTACTCCAACCGCGTTTTTTCATAAGATCAAAAATTTAAGGGCTTCTCAAACACTTACGATTATCCTGCCTTTTGAAGAACCAAAGACATCAAGCTATCTAAGAATGAGAGATTTAAATAATTTAGTGTACGATGGCTATCCTGTGCGAAGGATTTTTAATGACATTGGTAATAAGTTAAAAAGCGGGGATTCAAATTTAAAAGAAGATCTTAAAAATTACGCTTTGACTCGTTTTCAGATTGATACGGCCAGAGGGGATAAAGCGGTCTTTCTCGGCATGGGTGCTAAAGGATTTGCCGGAAAATTAATTCAAAGGTACGCGGAAATATTTTTGGCTTACGGGCATATGGCGTTAAGTTCTCAGGAAGCTCATCTCCATGTACTGATTGCATCTGGCTCAAATAAAGGCCTCTTGGACAAGTTAACAGAACTTCGAAATAGGCATCTCAGAACAGGTAATTCTTCTCGCATTCATCTCCATCCGCTCGAATGGATGAATGGAGATCAGATGGCTCAGACTCTTGCAATCAGTGATGTCGTCATGACAAAGCCTGGCGGATCGACAGTGGC
>JBDSKY010000436.1:0-12813 GCA_039916675.1 Bdellovibrionia bacterium | reverse complement strand
GGGGGATTTGAGATTATGCAAAACGGGCAAGGCACGAGCTGGATGACAGGAGTTCGCTACACCTTTAAAAGTAAACTGATGATGATCCCCATGGGTGGCACGGGCTCTTCTAGAGGGGCTGTCAATTCTGTGACACTGACCTCGGAAAGCTTTTTGGGCCGAGAGCCAACCTATATAGAATGCAATGAATTTATGGGTTCGCGGGGGATATACGATAACGGTTGCTGAATACAAACAATGGTCTAAATACATCATAACTGGAAGGTCCCGGCCAGCAAAGCCTGCTGAACGGGGCCTTCAACTCGTTGTTGTATCCAAACAAACTTAATTGTAATATACATCTTCTAAAAGAGAAAGAAGGTCGAGATCCATTCCTGAGCAGGCTTAGCTTCTCATGGCTCCACTTCTATTCGGTTTAGAGGAGACCCATATGGCTCGTGCTTACTCAGAATACTTCCGTTCTACCATCGGTCGCAAGACCTTGATGGGGATAACAGGATTGGGCCTTTGTGGCTTTGTTCTAATCCACATGTTAGGCAATCTGCTTGTGTTTGTCAGTGCTGACAAATTTAATCATTATTCTTACGCCCTTACGAGTAATCCACTGATCTACATTGCGGAAATTGGGTTGCTAGCTTTCTTCCTGGGCCATACGATGATTGCTCTGGTAGTAACTGTACGCAATCGCATGGCCAAAGCAGGCAACTATGCAGTCAAGCCCCCTTCTGCCCGCGATGCCACTTGGGCCGCCAAGACTCTAATTTATTCGGGCCTCGTTATTTTTGTTTTTGTTGTTTTGCATTTAATTACGTTTAAATTTGGCCCCCACTATCCAGTGAATTCAAACGGCGTTGAAAAGCGTGATCTTTACAAACTTATTGTTGAAGTTTTTAGTCAGCCTCTCTATGTGGCCTGGTATGTTTTCGCAATGGTGCTCCTTGCATTGCACCTTACTCATTCGATTTCTGCTTCAATGCAGACTTTGGGCTGGTTTGCTTCGAATGGAAAGCGCTTACGTCAGGTGAGTGTAGCGTTTGGAGTGACGGTTAGCGCGGGCTTTATTCTCGAAGCACTTTCAGTTTTACTTTTAGGAGTTCACTAAAATGGATTCAAAAATTCCTTCAGGCCCGATTCAACAAAAATGGTCCAAACATAAATTTGAAATGAAATTGGTAAACCCGACCAATAAACGAAAGCACTCGATTATTGTTGTGGGGACAGGTTTAGCAGGGGCTTCTGCTTCCGCGTCACTGGGCGAATTGGGTTACCGTGTGAAGACTTTCTGTATTCATGGGTCTCCTCGGCGTGCTCATTCGATTGCAGCCCAGGGAGGAATCAACGCAGCGAAAAATTACCAGAACGATGGGGATTCCATTTACCGTCTTTTTTACGATACAGTTAAAGGTGGAGACTTTCGCGCGCGGGAAGCTAATGTCTATCGTCTTGCAGAAATTTCGGTAAACATTATTGATCAATGTGTAGCGTCGGGTGTTCCCTTTGCGCGTGATTATGGCGGATTGCTGGCTAACCGCTCTTTCGGTGGTGCACAAGTTTCCCGCACATTTTATGCCCGGGGGCAAACTGGTCAACAGCTTCTTATCGGCGCATATCAATCTATGATGCGACAAGTAGAGCAGAAAACTGTCGAACTTTATACCAGTAGAGAAATGCTGGATCTGGTTATCATTGATGGTAAGGCACGCGGGATTATTACTCGTAATTTGATAACGGGCGAATTGGAATCCCATACTGCAGATGCCGTAGTTCTTGCTACTGGGGGTTATGGAAACGCTTTTTATCTATCAACCAATGCAAAAAAATCAAATGCCACAGCAATTTGGCGTGCCCATAAAAAGGGCGCCTATTTTGCTAACCCTTGCTTTACACAAATACATCCAACCTGCATTCCCGTTTCGGGCGATTATCAATCTAAGCTTACCCTAATGTCGGAATCACTTCGAAATGACGGCCGCGTCTGGGTGCCTAAAAAGAAGGGTGATGCTCGCCACTCAAAAGACATCCCAGAAGAGGACCGAGATTATTATTTGGAACGCATTTATCCTTCGTTTGGTAATCTCGCACCCCGTGACGTGTCGTCGAGACAAGCGAAGTATATGTGTGATGAAGGGCGTGGGGTAGGAGCTAGCGGTCGTGCAGTCTATTTAGATTTCAAGGACTCGATTAAGCGTTTAGGAGCTGCTGCTGTGGCCGCCAAATACGGTAATCTCTTTGAGATGTATGAAAAGATCACTGGAGAGAACCCCTATCAACAACCGATGAGAATTTATCCCGCCGTCCATTATACAATGGGTGGCCTTTGGGTAGACTACAACCTTCAAAGTACAATCCCGGGACTTCATGTGTTGGGAGAAGCAAACTTTTCAGACCATGGAGCTAATCGCTTGGGAGCCTCTGCCCTCATGCAGGGGTTGGCAGATGGCTACTTTATCATTCCAAACACTTTGGGTAATTATATTGCCTCCAATAAAATGGATGCTGTTACCACTGAACATCCGGCATTTAAAGCAGCGGTGGCAAACGTAAAAGCACAAACTGAAAAGTTTCTTACCAGTAAGGGCAATAAAACAGTGGATGATTACCACCGTGAACTCGGCAATATTATGTGGGAGTATTGCGGAATGGGGCGCAATGCCGAAGGTCTTAAAAAAGCACTTCAGCTCATTCCTAAGCTTCGAGAAGCATTTCATAGTAATTTGAAAGTGACAGGGACCGGAGCAGAGTTGAACGAAGAGCTTGAAAAAGCGGGTCGCGTTGCAGATTTTATCGAGTTGAGTGAACTTATGTGCACAGACGCTCTTCATCGCAACGAATCTTGTGGAGGGCACTTCCGTGAAGAGTTCCAACTCGACGGAGAAGCAAAACGCGACGATGAAAATTTTTGTTATTCTGCTGCTTGGGAATACAAAGGAGCGGGCAAGAGCGCTGAGCTCCATAAAGAAAAACTTGAATTTGAAAATGTGCACCTTGCGACTCGGAGCTATAAATAAATGAATCTAACTCTCAAAGTTTGGAAACAGTCGGGCCCAAAGTCCAAAGGCGCCTTTAAAACTTATCCACTAAAGGATATTTCCGAGCATATGTCATTTTTGGAGATGCTTGATGTTTTGAACAGAGAGCTCATTTTAAAAAATGAAGACCCTGTGGCCTTCGACCACGATTGCCGAGAGGGAATCTGTGGTTCTTGCAGTTTGGTCATCAATGGTACTCCTCATGGTCCAGAGAAGGGAACCGCAACTTGCCAGCTTCACATGCGTCACTTTCACGATGGTCAGGAAATTTATGTAGAGCCATATCGCGCAAACGCATTTCCTATAATTAAAGATTGTTTTGTTGATCGTTCAGCCTTCGATAAGATTGTGCAGGCTGGCGGATATATATCCATAAACACAGGGAACGCTCCAGAGTCCAACAGCGTCCCGGTTCCCAAACCAGATGCAGACGCAGCTTTTGCAGCTGCAGCTTGTATCTCCTGCGGAGCCTGCGTAGCTGCGTGTAAGAATCGGTCTGCAGCGCTATTTGTAGGCGCGAAGATTACCCATTTAGGATTGCTTCCGCAAGGTCAACCAGAACGTTATGAGCGGGTAACTCGCATGGTGAAAACTATGGATGAAGCCGGCTTCGGTGCTTGTTCCAATACTGGGGCCTGCTCAGCGGTTTGTCCTAAGGGAATTTCTTTGGAAACTATTGCGCAACTCAATCGTGATCTATTGATAGCAACTATTCGCAACGGAAATCGTGACGAAGAAGCTGCTGGCGGTTTCGGCTGAGCAAACGCCTAGGTCGACAACCATGAAATTGACTTGCTTTCTGAAAAAGACCTAATTTAATAAAGTAAAATAATATAATATGCTCGATTAAAAAATTCGGGGCAGGAATACCCACAACAGGGTAATCCTGCCCCGGAAGCTAGGTAAGAAATTTCTAGAATCTTCGGATTTTCCTGCGTGATATCGCCCATTAAACTACATTTTGCGTCACTTTTTATTAAGTTTTCTCCATAAGTATGCATGGCACAGCGGTTGCTATTACTTAAGTTAAATAATTAAAAGGAGACCACGATATGGATACGAAATACGGCAATGGTAAAACTGAAACTTCAATAAAGACATCTAGCGATGCTCGGACAAGTCCTACTGGACAAGATCGTCCCAAGATGAGTGCTGCAAGCTACTCTTCAAATACGATGAATTCTTCTCCTACTCCTTCTAGTTCGAATGGATTGAGTTCTATTAAACGCGCCGGGGATGCCGCGGCCAATTCGGTGAAAGAAGCAGTTAGTTCGGCAAAGGAAACAGTTAACTCTGCAAAGGATACTGTTAATTCGGCTAAGGATGCCATGGGGAATGCGAAAGTGGCTGCGAAGGAAGTTGTAAATACGACCAAGGATGCGGTGAACACGGCTAAAGATTCTGTCACTTCTGCGGGACAGGCGGGATTTGCTGAAATCAAGGCCGATCTTAAAGCCATTGTCGCGGATTTCGAAAGTTTATCTGCTCATACCGGAGAAACCATTGAATCAACGAAGACGGCTCTTGCCGAAGGACTAAAGGTCGTTGGCGATAAAATCGAGAGTTTAGGCAATAAGATGAATTTTAGTCGTATTGCAAATATAGGAAAAGCGATCGAGAAATTAGGGGATAAAGTGGAACATTTTAACGATCCTCGTAAAAGTTAAACTGTTCTGACCCATACATTCGGACTTCATTGAGCTGGCTGTTGCAGACCGTTTGGTAGCTCAATGATGAATTCGGTCCTTCCACCCGGTGCGTTTTCCGCCCATATCTTTCCACTATGCTGCTTTATGATTTCTCGACATATGGCTAAACCTAGGCCAGTTCCACCAGCACCGCTGGTAGTTTTACTGCTTTGTACGAATTTATCAAAGATGGAATCTAATTCAGTGTCCGGGATGCCGATCCCGTGATTGCTGATTTTGCATCTGATCATTTCAGAGGCACCTTCCAACTTCATCTCCACGGCTGTTCCTTTTGTCGAGAATTTGATGGCATTAGAAACTACATTCCTTAAAACTTGCATCATTCTTGTTGAATCAAATCTTCCAGGGATGTCCTCCGATTCGCTGGCAAGTTCGAGGGTGAGGCCCTTTTCCTCAGCAAAGGCGTTCATTTCTTTCTGAATTGAAATCATGGCCTCAAAAAAATTTCCTTTTTCCATTGAGTAAGACATTTTACCCGACTCGAGTTTTGACAGATCGAGAAGGTCGTTCAATAGGTCCATTAATCTAGTTCCACTTTCGAAGATTTCATCAAAATACGATTTGAGTTTTTCTTTTGAAGCGGTTTCAATCTTCTTCTGCCCAAAATTGGCGAAGCTGAGGATACCATGCATCGGGGTACGAAGTTCATGGGACATGTTAGCGAGAAACATGGATTTTGCTTGGTTAGCATTCTCCGCGAGTTCTTTTTCCATTCGAATTTTTTGATCTTTTATATAAATTTGATCCAGCATCTGATTGAATTCTGTAGAAAGAGTTTCAATCTCAGCAATCCTGCTTCCGGCCCCCTCGCTGCTCATCCGTAACGAATAGTCTTCTAAACGGGAAATCTTCTTTGCGGTTTCTGCTAGTATAGTGATTGGTCTGGAAAGTGAGCTTTGAATTAAATGCGCAAGTCCAATGGACATCAAAAGTCCTACAAGAATAACGGTTAAGACAATCCAAACGAAAATTTTATAGTCAGCGGCAAGACTCATTAGGTCTGCATCGAGATACAAGACACCATTTCCTTCGTTCTCCTGCCCAACTTTTTGATGAAAAATCAGATGGGTTCCCTGGAGATAGGAGGCCTCGGAAGTGAGTGCAGGATCTGGCTGCTTTGTACCTATTGGATCGTTTCCATATTTAGCGAAAACATTTCCGCTTGCATCAAAAAAGTAAGCTCTAACAATACTTGGCTCCGATTGCAGGGAGGAAAGAATTTTTGTGGCTTCGTTCTTGTCCGAGAAATCGAGAGTCGGTGCCAAATTTCGTCCAAGAATCTTTGCGATGGACTCGAGACTTCTCTCCTCAGATCTTTTGAAGATCATTAGATCGTTGAAGAAAAAAGCGCTTGAGCAAACCAGCAATACCAGAACCGCTACAAAGAATTGAATTTGAATCAGTTTCGACTTGATGGATATCGCGCGATTTGTTTTTGAAAACAACATTCAGCAATCCCTCGTTACTTAATCAGTTTAGCAAGCTTGAGAAGTTGCGAGCTTACTTGAAGTTTTTGACTTTCAAGGGCGGTACGGTTTATTTCAAAACGAAGTCTTCCTTCTTCTTGAAAAAAGTTAATCATTGCCCCCTTTTGCGCGAATCCTTCTGAATAGCTAACAATTAAAGCACCGGATCCAGTAGTCTTTTGAACCGCTTGTCGGAGCAGGGATTCGTCTGTTGAAGCGATCACTATAATATTGCTTCTTCCTAGTAGGGAGACGTTCTCAATCTTATTTACTTCGATTTTTCGACCTTTGACAGTTTTTATCTTTGCGAGTGCTTCAAGCTCCTGGACAATAGGCGAGCTTCCAATTACGGCAATAATGAAGGGCTCTTGTGCAGAGATTGCGGATTTATCTTGAGGCCATTCGACATAATTTGTGAACTGATAAATGAAGGCCGTCTGGACCTTGTATTCCTTCACTGGGTCCGCTAGAGCGACGCAGACAGAGGTGCCCGCGGCAAAAGCCAGAACAGGAAGAATAATTGTTGAAAGGCGCATTCTCATATTCGTCATCTCTATTATTTTTAGTAAGTATTTATTGGAATTGCCTCTAAGTACATCTATTTCTAATGAAATTCTGAAAATCACATGCTTACTTGATAAGTCATAACTGAAGGTTGAGATCGAGACGTAACAGATCTTCCAATTCTAGATCGAAAATTTGATCCTGAGACGAGTCTTCTTGATAGACCGCGCTGTCTGCACGACAAATCATTCATAATGACACAGCTCATAAATAGAGTCGTAAGCACAAGTTTTTTCATGAATATGAAGTGACTCATCCAGAATGTCGGTCTGTCAAGTGAGAATATGAATGATTGTCGAAGTTCTATTATAGCCAGGACTTCTATCGGTTTGGAATAAATGCCTTTGAATTTGACGGTTTTAAGTATGCCAGGACTGCGTCCGCTTGAAGACTGTCCAAGTAAGTAAATTCGATTCCGCAGCCTGGGGGGAAGTTCGAAGCACTTTTAGTCCGAACCCAACGAACTATCCCACTACCTGCAAAAGAAAAATTGGAGCAACCAATTTTGAATGACACATTATTGCCGACATTTGGATACTGGCCTTCTGCGAGGGTTACAAACATGCCCCCTCGCCCCAAGCTTATTACTTTTGTGGTAATCGCATCAGAAAGTCCTTCAATTTGAAGCTCAATTTCCATTTCAACATCCACTTGATCAATCAAGTGCGCCCACCTTTTTTCAGGAGGGGTTAGAAGTCTACTGAGTGCCTCCAGCAACGTCTTTTTGTCAAAAGGTTTACTAAATATGGCATCGGCACCCATGTTATAAGCGTCTTCAGTAGAAAGATCGCAAAAACCTGAAATCAGCACAATAACGGGGGTACCAGGACATTGCTCCCTTGCGAGCTTCAATAGCTCAATACCATCTCCACCGGGCATTCTCACGTCTGTGATAACTACATTTACGGGATTAGTCTGGAGTATTTCAAAAGCTTCACGTCCGTTAGAGGCCAATAAAACACGATATCCAAGTCGTCGAAAAGAGAAAGCAAGAATCTCTAACAGATCAGGATCATCATCTACCAGGAGTATTAGAATGTCGTTCTCCGCTTTAGAGCTCATGGAGCGTTCGGCTTTTTTATAGGGTTGTTAGTTGAGGGGACATTTCCATCAGGAAAATTAAGGATAAATCGAGTATTTTTACAGGTTGAATCAATTGTCATCTGCCCACGATGGGATTCAACAATGCCCTTGGAAATACTAAGTCCTAGTCCAGTTCCTTTTCCAACTTCTTTTGTAGTGAAGAAAGGTTGAAATAGCTTATCCAAAATAGGTCCTGGGATTCCAGAGCCGCTGTCTGTGATTGAAATTTGGATAGAGCCGTCCTTCTTTTCGGTCGCAATTTCAATCCATCTGTCCTTTAGATGTAATATTGCATCGCAAGAATTATTGATTAGGTTGAGTAAGACCTGAGAGATTTGGACAGGTTGGCATCTAATATTAAAGTTGTCAGGGATTGGATTTACATTCATTTCGATACCACTGTTCTTTAGCTTTTCTCGGCAGAAAACGAGGGTGTCCTCCACAATGTGCTTCACAGGTGCGATTTCAACGCAGTCATTGCTACCATCTCTGGAAAAACTTCGTAAACCACTGACGATGCTACTAATGCGTTGTACCGTCTCGCTAATTTTAGCGTTCATTTTTGCAATATCGGGCAGATTCACAAATCCGTCTTCAATTAGTTCCTGAATTTGCTCTGCTGTTAGGCCAATGACACTTAAAGGTGTATTAATTTCGTGAGCTACTCCGCTCGCCATCTCTCCTAACGCTGCGAGCTTTGCCGCATTTATTAGCTTTGCTTCTGTTTTAAGTAATTGTTCAGTCCTCTCCTTTACTGTCTGATCTAAGGAGCGGTTTAACTCTTTAAGTTCCTTTTCGACTCGTGTAAGGCGGAGAAATACTTTGGTTTTAGCTAGAAGCTCTTCCGGCATAAATGGTTTAGTCAGGTAGTCGTCGGCTCCAATTTCATATCCCTTCAGCTTTTGCTCCAACATGGCTTTTCCAGAAACAAAAATGACTTTAGTCAGACTAAGTTCAGGATGGGCTCTGATTCTCTTGCATACCTCTAGTCCATCAATTCCTGGCATCATAATATCAAGCAAAATCAGGTCCGGATTAAACGTCTCAATAAGCTCTAGAGCCTCTTCACCTGTGGAGGCTGTTTTGAGATCGACCAAATCCTCGAGTGTCTCTGAAATAATTCTCTGATTTCTAGGCTCGTCATCTACTATTAATATTCTTTGCTTTTCTTCCGTCATGACACTTCATTTCCTTCGATGTCATGCCTAGGCCTTAGAAAATCTGAGCTTTTACTTGCCATAAGTTAATATCGGAAGACTTTTTCATAAACTTTAATATTTTAATAACAGGGACTTACCGCACCCATCAGCCGCTGGATTGGCGTTTTGCCCTAGCTCGCTAGTGCAGAATGAGCATTTGGTCGCCGCATCAGGTATCTTTGACAAGCAATAGGGGCAATTCTTGGTGACGAGACGATGAGGAAATTCTGCTCTGTTCAATGAGTTGATACCTTTCATTAAAAGAAAAATGACAAAGGTAATGATTATGAAATCGATCGATTGATTCAGAAAGAGGCCGTAGTTGATGGTTGGAACACCAGCTTTCTTTGCTTCCGCTAATGAATGAAAGGAGCCTTCTCCTAGATTGATGAAAAGGTTTGAAAAATCTACTTTTCCAATGAGTAGTCCTATGGGCGGCATCATGACGTCCGACACAAAGGAAGAAACTATCTTTCCACATGAGGATCTCCTTGAGATAAAATTACAATTACAAAACCCTGGTTAAAACTTCGCAACTAACGCTGTGGTGTATTGAACGTCAGTTGAAATCGTCGCAGGAAATACTGGTATTTTTCTATACTTCAAAAGGTAACCGGTTTTGATTGCAAAAACTTTATTAATGGCAACGTAGGCGGAAACCTCGGAATTGAATTGATAGTCAAAAAAATCTAAATTAGGCAACAGTTCTATTGAAATCAGGGTTGAAAATGTTTCTGTCCAATTCTGATGAACCATGGTGTAGAGTCGTAGATAATTTTGTTTCACCTGCCCTGTCCGGCCATTTTCGACTGTGAAGCGGTAACCGACTTCTCCGTTCCAGTTCAGAACTTTGTTCTCTATAATGGTATATTTGCCACCGATGTCGGTATTATAGCGCTGGACATACCCGGCAAAGATATCACTTTCCAGGTTTTGTCCCAAATAGAGCCCAAAATGACCATTAATCTCCCGTTCAAAGCGGGTGCCGAGCAACCAACTGCGGGCGATTTCAGTGCCTTCTGTACTAGAGTTCAAATATTTCCATTCAAATTTTAAGATGTTACGGCCCCAGCTGTAATGGTTTGTTTGCTTCAAGTTATAACTCTGTGAATTGGCATTCCCACTTAAAAGTACGATACCCATTTCGGATTCATCATGAAAACCGAGGGTTTTTTTGGGTTCTTCAGCGGTAGCGAATTGACAAAAAATAAGTAGGACTGAAAATAAGGTTAGGTTTCGAATGCTTTTTTTAAATTCAGAATATGACACGTGACTCCCCACCGTTAAAAAATTGATGTAGAAAAATATGCATCATAGATAATCCAGCTAGCAAGTAAAAGACGAGGCAAAAAGAGCCGCCCGATATTACCACAGAGGAAATTCTATTTCTGAAACCAAATGAATATTTTTCTACCTTACCGAAAGGTGCTGTTTCTTGCAGAGATTAACTTGCTACGCTATTCATGGTACGTCTATAGAATCTAAACGTGAGGGACTGCGGAGATGGCATTTTTTTCAAAACATTTAAATCTTGGCCCGGCCTTGAAAATCAGCCCTTGGAGGAAAATAGCCATCGGCACTTGGAAGACGGCGGGTGATCCCAGTGTTTACGGCACTGTCGAAGTGGATGTTATTCCGGCTTTAGCTTATTTGGAGAAACTGAATCAAAATTCAGAAATTAAAGTCACTTTTACCCATTTTGTAGGCAAGGTAGTAGCACAAGCCATTTCAGAGCATCCTGAAATCAACTGCATTTTACGTTTTGGTAGATTGTACCCGAGAAAGACGGTCGATATCTTTTTTCAGGTCGCAACAGACACTTATGGCAAGGATCTCTCTGGAACCACCATTAGAGAGGCAGATAAAAAGTCTGTCTTACAAATCGCCAAAGAGATGCAGGGTAGTATTCAAAAGATCCGAAATCAAGGTGACCCAGACTTTCGCCGAATGAAGAATACTCTCGGGTTGATCCCGGGTTTTTTCGTTTCTGCTGCAATTAAATTCACGAGTTTGTTCCTGTACACTCTGAATATTTGGAGCGCTATTTTCGGAAGCCCTAAAGACCCCTTCGGAAGTGTTATGATCACTAGTATTGGTTCCATTGGTATGGATATGGCATTTGCTCCGCTTGTCCCATATTCAAGGGTTCCGGCACTTCTGGCGGTGGGCATGATTCGAGATACTCCTGTGATCCGCGAGGGCAGGGTGGAGGTCGGAAAAACGGTCTTGTTGTGTGCGACGATTGATCATCGTGTTATAGATGGAATGCATGCTAGCCGGATGGTAAAAACCTTGCGGAGAATTTTTGCGGATCCTCAAAAGGAGTTGGGTATGCCGCCCGTCTCCGGAAATGTTCGTTCCAAGGCAGAGACTGTTAAACAGATATGAGCTCCGCTTTAGATACTTCTGAGCCGATCAAAATAGGAGAAAAGTTATTTGGAAGTCTCGGCCCCGGCTTAATTACGGGTGTATCAGACGATGATCCAAGTGGAATTGCCACCTATTCTCAGGTAGGAGCTCAATTTGGCTATGGAATGCTGTGGACTCTGATTTTTTCGTTCCCGCTTATGGTCGCTATTCAGGAAATTAGTGCTCGGATTGGATGTGTTACAGGAAGGGGAATTGCTGGAAATATTCGAAGACAATATTCCTCGTGGGTGCTGTATCCAGTCGTTTTTATTTTAACGGCAGTAAATACGATTAACTTAGGAGCTGACCTGCAAGCTATGGGAGCCGCCCTAAACTTGATCATCGGAGGCCCTGAATCACTTTACTGCCTATTATTTGCAATTATTACTTTGTCCCTCGAGGTTTTGGTGCCTTATGCACTTTACGTACACTGGCTTAAATGGCTTACATTCGCTCTATTCGCATATGTGGGGACTGTGTGGGCCATTCATGTTCCCTGGGCACATGCGCTGAGTTTAACTTTTTTCCCTTCGATCAAATTAGACGCCGACTTCTTGAAAATGTTTATTGCTGTGCTGGGTACCACAATTAGTCCGTATCTTTTTTTCTGGCAGGCATCTCAAGAGGTGGAAGAACAACACAATCATCATGGGCAAAGACCACTTGGCAAGGCTCCGTCTCAAGCAACTCAGCAGATTCGACGGATTAAGATCGATACCTACGTTGGAATGGGGTTTTCAAACTTAATTGCGTTTTTTATTATGCTTACGACAGCCGCAACCTTAAACGCCAACGGGGTCTTCACTGTTCAAACGGCCGCGCAAGCCGCCGAAGCGCTGAGGCCTGTGGCAGGACGGTTCTGTTTTTTACTTTTTAGTTTTGGAATAATAGGAAGCGGAATGCTCGCAATTCCTGTCTTAGCCGGATCTGCGGCTTATGGAATAAGCGAGGCGTTTAGCTGGAAGGTGGGTCTGGGGCGATCACCTAGTGAGGCCAAGGGATTTTACAGCGTGATTGCGATTGCGACACTTGTAGGTTTGGCTCTCACTTTTTTAAAAGTTAATCCTATCCAATCTCTCATTTGGTCTGCTGTTCTCAATGGTATTATTGCGACACCAATCATGGCTATCATGATGCTGATGACTTCAAATCCAAAAGTAATGGGGATGTATGTGCTTCCCTCTCGCCTTAAAATTATGGGATGGATAGCCACAATTGTTATGTTTTTGGCGACAATAGGCTTACTCTTTACAAGTCGTGGGTGTTGCTAACGTCTAGATATTTATGTCTAAAAGATTTAAAAATGTTTTCCTCGGCTGTTGGGACATCTAGCCCCATTGATGAGGCAATTTGT
>JBDSKY010000435.1:0-4121 GCA_039916675.1 Bdellovibrionia bacterium | reverse complement strand
AAGTTTAATCGGAAAGACGGCCCCTTCCTTGCGACAACCCTGCAATATAGCTGAGAGAGATGTAATGTCTGAAGTTAAAGAATTTCGTTGTTCCTCAGAGCAGTCTAGGAGAATCTGAATATTTTTTCCGAGAACTTCTTGAGCTGGGCGATCAAAAAATTTTTCCGCCTTCAAATCAAATGATTCGATACAGCCTTTCTCATCAATTATTATAACTACGGAATTAGAATCATTTGTATCGAGCAGATTATTGGCTGCTTGGCGCCCCTCTTGGCCGAGTGACGTCTCAATGCTTGCGAGTTTCTTTGGGCCCGAACCAAAATAGGCAGCCGCCATCTGAGTCAGAAGGTTCATACCTTCCTGAATTATCTGACCTTGAGGCGTTGCGACAGTAGTATCTGAATCTTTGAGACGGACTTCGTTTTTCAACTTTATAGATTTGTCCATAGATGAGTGCCGGGCCTGTTACTTGGGTTTTTAATTGGGACTATTCCAAGAGAGCTACCTTCTTTGCGAAGCCAGGAATACCGTTCATCAACACCTTCGCCTTTTGTAGCAGAGAGTTTGATGATGCGAAGCTTAGGGTTTACTTGCCGTGCGTATTCCACGCATTTTGCCATGTCGAACTGGACATAAGGAAGTAGATCTATTTTATTTAATATCATGAGGTCAGCATTTTTGAACATATAAGGGTATTTGAGTGGTTTATCTTCCCCTTCAGTTACAGAAAGAATTACTACTTTTGCTTTCTCCCCTAAATCAAAGAGCGATGGACAAACCAAATTTCCCACATTTTCTATCATGACAATGGAATTATTTGACGGAGCAAGCGCACTGATCCCTTCAGAAAGCATCTTCGCTTCAAGATGGCATCCTGCGCCCGTATTAATTTGAACAACCGGGCATCCTGTGGCCCGAATGCGCTCGGCATCGTTCGTTGTTTCCTGGTCTCCTTCGATCACTTGAATAAGCAATTGACCCTTAAGTTCCCGGATCGTTCGCTCTAAAAGGGTTGTTTTGCCTGAGCCAGGAGAACTCATAAGGTTCAAAGCGAGAATTTGGTGGGTCTGAAAATAAGACCGGTTTTTCGCTGCAATTTCATCGTTTTTAGCTAAAATTTTGATTTCAAGGTGGACGCGGTTTGGATCCTCAACTGGTTTCAAGGCAAAACTCCCTGCCGGTTTCAGTAGTAAACTCTTAGTGCCTTTAAACTTAGTGATAGTTGCCTTAGCATCTTTTGAACAACCGCAAGTAGTACACATTACTCTAACTCCATTTCTTTGATCCTTAATTCGCCTCCAGAAAGCCACTCCAGATCGATGCCTCCACACACACATTCTCCGAAGGGCTGCTCGAATAGCATCTCAGATTTGCAGAGCCTGCAACGGGCTTGCCCTTGGGGCTCGAGAATTTGGAGTGAAGCCCCTTCAACCGGGGTTCCTTCTGTGCAAAGGTCAAAGCAAAAACGAATTGCATCTGGAAGTACGGCAGAGAGTTTTCCAATTTCTAAAACCACTCGTTTTATGCGAGCATTAGGTTGAAGTTCATTAGCTCGCAGCGAGAGAATTTCGACAATTTCTTGAGTAATTCCTAGTTCGTGCATGCTGCCTTTATTGCGCTAAAATCTCTGTAACTGTCTTCGATGAGAGATTCAATTAATGTCACCGCCCCTTCAAGAGATCTTAGAACGCAGGGACTAAGGCCCATTTCTGGTTCTTCATCTGATGCGAGGTTTTCCGGCTCACAGCCCACAATTTTTATATTCTTTCGCTTGCCACCCATCGCTTTGACCCATTTAAGTACCTTAAACGGATCCATTCCATGAGGCTCCATAAAGAGAGGTTCCTCGTTAGCATTCGCGTCAGTAATATTGCTAGAGTCCGGGATTTCAGGTTCCATAACATAAAGAGTACCGGGTGCTTCTCCACGGCTGAGGGTGTCAACTATTATTAAAGTATCGTATTTGCCATCGAGAAGTTTATATGCGAAATCAATTCCACGTATTCCAAAGTCAATAATTTCGACGTCGGGTCTAGAGCTGCATTGCGTGAGCTTTCTTACGACATCAACCCCAAAGCCATCATCAGCACGGAGTATGTTTCCAATTCCCGCGACTAAGATATGAGGTTTCATAGGGGCTCAATCTCCGTTGGCTTAAAGAAGAAGCGGTGACCAGGTTTTCCGGTTGAACCAAGGTCACGTCCCGGATCCTCATCTATGGTTACAGCGAAGAAAATTCGATCTTCGAAATCCTGTTCGATGGACTCGACGACTGCCGTCATCCCATTTAGGACGGAATCAAAAATATCAGAGAAATGTTCGAGCTTGAGTCGTACTCGACTGCCTTTCTTAATTTGAATTCCTTGTACAAGAATCTCTTCGACTCTCTTGTTTGAGATTGATTCAAAGGTATTTTCCCAATTACTCATATCGCAACCTTCCTTGCAGGGTCTCATTACTATCGGGGCAGATGGACTCTGTCCGTTCCAGAAGCGATCTGGTGTGTTCGTCAATAGAACGCATCTGAGTCTTTTCTTCGTCGGTCAGTGTTTGGATGCGAAGGATCAGCATCTCATCGATTTCAGTTCCGTCGAAAAAATCTCCCCGACTTTCAGGTGCAATTTCGGGGTAGTCATAAAGGATGATCGGTGATGAAAGCATCACGTCGTGATCACCGGCCTTCCCTGCCAATACTGGAAATGTTCCAATGTTTTTGCAGTCTGCAACGAATGGCACTAATTCCGTGGCGGGGTCTAGAAGAGAGATGAATTCGCCTTGGTCCGTCCCTAAAAGGGTGTGGGCAGAAATCAGGGAATGTTTCAAAGCGAGGCTACGCAACTGCGAGTATTCTAATTTAACTGGTGCAAAGGGTGTTTTGTTTTCAACTTGAACCGTGAGTTTATAAGTTTGATCTTGAATCCAGGTGGCTAGTAGGGTGATAGCGCCTTGAACCGCGCATTGATTGCGGAGAATCGATCCTACTGGAAAACCATGAGAATCGCTCAAAGGTTCGCAAGTCAGGGTCGAGCCAAAATAGAATGGGAAAATTGTTTCTTTATTATTGATACTTCCTAGATCCGTTTCGGGAATTACTACTTCACGTTCAAGGTGCTCTTCCCAGGGATAATAAACGCGATCTTCAATTTTGATGGAGTCAATATGAGATCCATCCGGTTTAACTAGAGTTCGATCTATTAAATGAAGAAAGCGGATAACAATGGAAATTTTTGTCAGCGAATTCCCGCGGACTAAGCACTCTGTTTGAAAGCATTTCTGATCTGAGTCTCCTTTGTTTTGAGCGTCAACAAAAGAACTTGGTAGTAACCCTCCAAACGTCCAGCGTTGTTGGTTCTTAATGGAATGAGCTTGGTAAGGATAGAGATTATAACCTTCGTAGAGCAGCGTCTTGGCAATGGCGGATGCTCGGTCGAACTTCATGACACTGCTTTCGCGGTCAGTTCATCAAAGAATTGACCAACCTCCGTCCAAACTTTATCGCCTCCGGAAAATCCCGTCCAATGTTTGCGAAAAAGTCCAACGAGCTTAAAGCTCTCGTCAAGGGGCACCCGAAAGTAGCGGGCTGGACTTTTGGTGCGATCCACTAGTAAAGTTTCAACATCGGTTTCAAATTCAGCAAGGATCGGATTGTCAATTACGAGAGCATTCCAAGCATCAAGAGAGAGAAGTGATTCAGTTGCCCCTGCAGGGCTTGGATAGTACGCACGTACTTTATTGAGGGCGCTGCTATGATAAAAAAATGCGAGTTTCACTGGGACCGATAGGCGATCCCACTGATCGTCACTTAGTAAGAAATCGTCCAGCGCTCTTATTTCGGTTGGAATTCTACGATAGCTCTCGCTAGTCGATTGATTAAAGAGGATCGAACATCCAATGCAAGAACAAAGAATTTTTTGTGAACTGACATCAAGTAGATGATGGTGGGTGCCGGGAATGGCTTGACTACAGAGTTCGCATTTTTCTTTTTCTGCATCATCGACAAGGGAGTGCTCCCTAATTCTGTCGTGTTCATGGATATTTTTTTCGGGTGTAATCATCCCTTCCACTTCGATTGCAATGATATCTGGAACCGCCTCATAAACTGCTTTTTCTATGGTGTCACG
>JBDSKY010000434.1:0-11130 GCA_039916675.1 Bdellovibrionia bacterium | reverse complement strand
TTTGAGCAATAGTGCCGGCATCAAAGCGCATGGCTCCTGGATAAGGGGCCTTCCAGGATGTGCCTGAGTTTCCGTCATAGCTCGACGCTGTAACATTCTGAATGGCATTGTAGGTGTTAAGTGAAATGGTTGTAAAGTGATAGTCCCAACCCTTTTTATTTAAAGTATTCAAAAAGGCAGGCATCTGTTTGGAGACCTGGTCCCACGCTTCAAACATTCTACCTTTATCGTCTTCGATAAGCAGCACGTCTACCTTGGCAGGGATGGTGAAGTTGCCGGGAGCTGCAATAGCTTGAGTTCCTGGTACAACGGTAAAAGCAGTTTGGCCGCAAGCTGAAAGGGCTATCTCGGCAAAAGCTAACCCGGTAAAAATTGCTATGTTTCTGATATTAAAAAATCTGCTTTTATTTTTCATAAAATTTATCCTTCTATTGAGTCAGACCTATGTAAAGCAAGAGTGAGGCCAAGGGTTGTTCTTGCATAAAAGATCAAATAGCCTTGTTGTTATAAGCATTTGCGGCCTTCGGTTTCGCGTTTTCTTTCAGTGTAGAAGAGAGGTTCTTAAAGATTTCTTCAACAGGTGTATGGAACTTGCTCACTTTAAAGTTTTGAATTTAATGAAATTAGTAGAGAAATCTTATATAAATTGATAAAATTTAACTGGGTGGAAATTTCAAGAGTTTCATTAGCATCGGCTGTCTGTCTATTTTTACAAACACTATTGGGCCCAGATTTAGCCTGGGCGGCTGACCCTCGTCCTGTGGTGCGAGGGGCGCCTGCTCAAAGTCTGAAGCCAAACTCAGGGACTCTTATCAAAGCGCCTGGAAATCGAATCCTTCCTAAAACCGCTGCGGCCGGCAGAAAAAGAAGGCCCCAGTCAGACCTCCTCAATTCTCCACCTATAGACAATGAGCCAGAGTATGGAAGTCTTTCGCTTCCGAAGTTGCAGCCCGGTCAGAAGAACGAAATAATTAAAGATCTTTCTTTTGTGAAACCCGACAAAGTATTAATTCAGTGGGAATCAGCTCCAGATGCAAAGCCAAGGCGAGTGGCAAAAATTATTGGGAATTTCCCTAGAGGTTCTGGCAGGACTTTCACTGTACCTGATTATCCCAATGCCCTGGTGTGGACTCAGGCTGAAGGTTCAAACGAATTTACGTTTACCGCGCCGATTTTATCTGAAAGATCTTTGTTTCGGTTCCAAGCCGTCGATACGAGAGGAAAAATAGAAAACCAAACCGTTGTTTTGCCCCTGAAAAAGAAGGTTAAGGCCGGAGTTCCCCAATGGGTGGGGTCGAAGCCCACTGTGTCTTTAGGAATCATGATGTTCAACTTTCTTGAAAACTATCGTCTTAACTCTCTCGCTTTTGACATATCCGAAATCTTATCGACATTAAAGGTGTCGTATAATTTACAGGGAAGTACTTGGGATTTAGGCCTCTCAGCTTTCTACACTCCTGTTATTTTAAGCAATAGTTCTGCTGGTGGATATGATTCCAAATTGCTGATCTTTGATTTAAAACTTGGCTACATCATGCCTAAAATAGTGTCGCCCTGGAGGCTGAGTTTTGCAGCGGGGCTCATTTATACAACCATGATGGTTCCGTCTAATTACTATGGATATAAAAACACTATAGGTCCGCAGCTGTCCTCTATGATTCAAAGAATTTTAGGGTCAAACGACACCCTTTATTTCTACGCTAAACTTACGCCCTTTCCTACCTCCACCTTTTCTTTTGGCTTCGGTAATCGCGAGTATTG
Organism: Bdellovibrionia bacterium; assembly: GCA_039916675.1. Taxonomy (GTDB): domain Bacteria; phylum Bdellovibrionota; class UBA1018; order UBA1018; family UBA1018; genus JBDSKY01. Next base: position 9,369 of record JBDSKY010000434.1, on the reverse strand, counting down.
CCTAGGAATTGGTTTGCTTCGACCTCTTAAAAATGACCATCCGCTTTCCTTAAATTTTGAGTATTCGGATTTCCTGGCGACCGTTGATGCATTTTATAGGAACACCTCCGATATTCATTATCTTCATTCAACTTCTCTTAGCTTAAACTTAAGTTACGGGTTTTAGTTTTAATGCATCGAGTTACTGGCAATCCCTTCGACCAGAAATTGCTGAGTGACAGAGCGCTCACTTCACCTTAAAATTAGAAGATGGAAAACTCAGGTAAGATGCTTTTTGGCGAAGATGCTTCTCAATGGTATGTCGCTGTGGGTCAAAAATGGATTGGTCCTATGAGCGCTTCGGATATTTATGAGAAAGTAGCAAGCCACCAAATTACGCTAGCCCACTATGCCTGGAAAAAAGGGCAGGCGGAATGGAAGCGGATCTGCGATATCAAAACTTTTCAATCCTTGGGTCCTCACCAGCCACAAAAGACCACTCAAAAACAAATCCAGTCTGAAGCTTCAGCTAAGTCTCCAGCTAGCAAGGTCTCGCCGGCTAAGATGGACGTAACACGAACGTGGTACTTGCATCTAAATCAGTCACAGACAGGTCCTTTTTCTACCGAAGAAATTATCCACTTCCTCAAAACCGGCAAAATTCAGGGCCGCGTCCATGCGTGGCGTGATGGGATGAAAAACTGGGATCGATTGGAAAGACTCCCAGAATTTCGCGATTTGGCCGCTTCTTCCCTCCCAACCAAAGCTCCGATCAAGGAGCCTGCCAAAGCGAATGAAGAGCAGCGGTATCATCCAAGGAGACCTTTAGTGGCAAAGATCTTGATGTCGGATCAAGAAACCGTGATTGTCGGTGTCTGTCGTGATATCAGTATTGGCGGTCTACAGGTACTGACCGAAACAGTGCCTGGTGACATTGGTACTAAAATTAAGATGAATATCAGTCCGTCGAGTAATGAATCAGGGAACCCGATTGAACCCTTTGTTGCTGAAGGGGTGATTGTTCGGATTTTGGAGGACGGTCGTGGTTTCAGCTTCAGATTTAACAAGCTCGCAGATCGAGCAAAGCAAGCAATCGAGTCCTATATTGAATCACCCCTCTGATCAAAGAGTTTACCAGGGATCGGTACAGCCTAAGAATTTTCCTGATTTGCCGAAGGACTGGGTTTCGGAATGGGAAACTTTTCCAAGTTCGGACGGAAAGCTTCAGCTTTTTTCTGTGATCCATCATGCCAAAGAGTGGAAGGGACACCGGGTTTTGGTGGTTCTGCATGGTTTAGGTGAGCATGGTGGAAGGTATCTTCATGTTCCTCATTATGTGAAATCTGCGGTAGATGCGGTTTTATGTTTGGATCATCGAGGGCATGGACGTTCCGAAGGTCTTCGTGGGCATGTCGACCAGTTTGACCTTTACGCTGACGATGTCGCACTTGCAATATCGCGGCTCGACGAGCAGGTGCGAAAACGTTTCGGAAACGCGGAAATTCATCTTTTAGGCCACAGCATGGGTGGGCTCATTGCTCTGCGTACTTTATTTAAACATCATTTGCCTATCGCATCTGCCACAGTTTCGGCACCTTTGCTTGGAATTCGAGTTCATACTCCTTTAGTTAAAAAATACTTAGGAATCGCTTTGTCCCGCATTTGGGGATCCCTCCATATGGCTACGGAACTGGATGCGTCCACACTTTCTCACGATCAAGATGTCGTAAAAGCTTATCTTGCGGATCGTTTGGTACACAATAAAATCACTCCAAGATTTTTCACAGAGCTTCAAAACGCAATGAGCGACACCTTAAGGCGGGAATCAGGATTAAATTATCCTGTTCAAATGATGACTCCGCTTCAAGACCAAATTGTGGATTCTGATGCTGCATTGCAGTTTTTTCGAGCTTTAAAATTGAGGGATAAGTTGTTAAAGACCTATCCAGATTTCTTTCACGAACCACTAAATGAAATTGGCAAAGAACAAGTATTTGAGGACCTAGTATCATGGATCAAAAATCACTCAGCGAATTAACTCTCTTGATTCGAAAACTAAGTTACCGCGAAGGAGATTTTACCCTCGCTTCAGGCAAAAAAAGTAACTTTTATGTAGATTTGAAAAACACTACCCTTCACCCAGATGGAGCCTACTGGATAGGCAAAGCTGCCCTTGAGGTATTAAAAGCTGAAGAACTAACAATCGATGGTGTCGGCGGGCTGACTTTGGGTGCTGATCCATTAGCTACCGCCATCTCGCTTGCGGCCCGAGAGCGTGGCATAATTTGGCCAGCTTATATTGTGCGCAAGGAGCCTAAAGCACATGGGACGTCTCAATACATCGAGGGAACAGAGAATTTGAAGCCTGGCGCTTCGGTTTTAGTACTTGAAGATGTTGTTACCACTGGGGGATCTAGCATTAAGGCAGTGGAACGTCTTCGCGATGCGGGATTTAAGCCAGTTGCAGTTCTTACTGTAGTGGACCGGGAAGAGGGCGGAGCTGAAGCCTTTCGCAAGCTGGGGATTAAATTTTTAGCTCTTACTACTTTACGAGCTATTCGAGGATAGTTGGTCATTAGAAGCATAGGTGGGTTCAAGTATGAAGCCAGACGACGCATCAAAACCATCAGGACACGGTTTAGAAAATTACCAATACCCGGATAAATTCGGGGAGTGGTTAGGTTACAAAGTTATTCACCTAGATAGGGAAGCATTCTCTGCTGATGTAGAACTTCAGATAAGAGAAGATCATCTTTCTCCGGCCCGTCGCGTTCATGGGGGGGTTGTGTCTGCGTTTTTCGACTTTGCCTGTGGAGCGGCTGTTTTCTCCACGTTATCGGCCAAGGATTTTTGTTCTACGATAGAGTTAAAAGTGAATTACCTACAGCCCTTCCACCTGGGTGATTTAATCCGGGCAAATGCTAAAGTCGTCTATCGAGGAAATCGTCTGTGTGTTCTCCATGCCATGGCTTATCGGAACGATGATAAAACGCCGGCTGCTATGGCTACTGCCACATTTAATATCGTAAACGTGAAACCTGTTCCGAAATCATAAAGGCTTGATGACCGAGTCTATGAGACCGAGGCTATCGTCTTTTTTTGGAAAATCTCCTGTGTAGTGAAGTCCGCGGCTCTCCTTGCGCATCAGTGCGCACTTTACCGTAAGATCTGCGACAGTTAAAAGATTTCTCAATTCAATTAAGTTTCTCGTCAGTAAAAAGTTCCAGTAATAAGCATTCACTTCATCTTTCAAAAGTTGAATTCTTCGTTCGGCGCGCTCTAACCTTCGGTTGCTGCGAACAATGCCCACGTAATTCCACATCAAATGTCGAATCTCGAGCCAGTTTGCGGCAATGTCAATTTGTTCCTCAAGCTCTACGGCGTGACCAGTGTCCCATTCTGGAAGGTGTTTATGGGCGATTACCGTTCTTTCAGCCCGAGCCCCTTGAAGCAATGGAAGGGCATGTTCAACAGCTCTGTGGGCAAAAACCACAGCTTCCAGGAGAGAATTGCTCGCAAGACGATTAGCTCCATGGAGTCCGGTACATGCTACTTCACCTACTGCATAGAGCGCATCCACGGTAGTTTGTGCGTATTGATTTACCTTCACCCCTCCGCAGCTATAATGCGCTGCCGGCACTACAGGAATCGACTCCAAGGTAATATCGATTCCGTATTCACGACAAAATTCATAAATATTGGGAAATTTCCGTCTTAAATCTTCCTCTGAAATGGCGGAGCAATCCAATAAAACATGTTTATCCCCAGTCCGTTTCATTTCCATATCAATAGCGCGAGCAACGATATCGCGAGGTGCGAGTGAGGCCATGGGGTGATAGCGATTCATAAATGGATCACCCCCAATTGTTTTTAAAATGGCTCCTTCACCTCGAAGGGCTTCGGAGATCAAGAAAGTTCGGGCGCTGGGATGGTAGAGGCATGTCGGATGAAACTGCATGAATTCCAGGTTCGCAACTTCTGCCCCAGCTCGGTAGGCCATGGCTATTCCATCCCCTGTAGCGATATCTGGATTTGAGGTGTAAAGGTAAACCTTTCCTGCTCCTCCCGTAGCCAAAACAGTAACGTCCGCAGCTAGAGTAAGAACTTCTCCAGTGGATATATTGAGGATGTAAGCACCCAAACATTTGCCGGGCTCTTTCTTTAGAAGTTTTCCTTCGGTAATGAGATCAATGGCTACATGATTTTCCAAAACTACAATTTGTGGCGTATTAGCAATTTGATTCAAAAGAGCTTTTTCAATAGCCCACCCAGTAAGATCATCAGCATGGAGAATGCGCCTTCGTCCGTGGCCGCCTTCACGGTGAAGGTCAAATACTTCCGTAGGATCTGAAGCTCCATCGGGAGCAAGGTTAGCTTTAGTAAACTCGACCCCGAGATCGATCAGCTCTTGAACGCGGGCCGGACCCTCAGTAACACAAATATCAACAATTTCTGGATCACAAAGGCCAGCGCCGGCCGTCAAAGTGTCCTGTTTATGCTCCTCGAAGCTATCTTGCTTAGACCAGACCGAAGCAATTCCGCCCTGAGCGTAACGAGTAGCTCCTTCAGCCCGGTCGGCTTTGCTCACCAAAACAACCTTACAAGTTTTGGCAAATTTCAGTGCCGCGCTCAAGCCAGCAATTCCTGTTCCTAAAATGAGAACCTGAGAGTCTAAAATGGGTGTCACTGGTAGGTTTTCCTTCTAAAAAGTCCTAAAGATATTCCCTATAACCCAAAATAATTCCTTAACCCACCTAAATGCGTTAGATTAGAGGTGCATTGGGAGGCAAAGGGATGAGTCTAGACAAAAGAATGGAAAAATTGCTCGCTCATCGCGAAGTTAAACACAAAGAGATCCCCCCGCGTCTGGAAGTTGAGCTCAGTGCTAGTGCCCTGATTAATAATTATGAAGCTATCCAGTCTTTAGTGCCAGGCCAATTAATCTTGCCGATGCTAAAAGCAAACGCCTATGGACATGGAGCAGAATGGGCTAGCCGCTTACTCGAAAAAATGCCAGGACTCTACGGTCTCGGTGTAGCGACCCTGGAAGAAGGTGCCCAGCTTCGCAAAGTTTTAAGTGTTCGAAAGGCATCCAAAGTAGGTTCCAAAACCAGTTTGAAAGAAAGCCTTCGTAAGCGAATGGTTTCTATCCTGGTTTTCACCGGCACCGTGGATTGGTCCGAAGAAAAAGGAGAGTTCTGCGAAGAGTTTGGATTGACCCCCGTTCTAGCTTCAGAGGTAGGGTGGACTCGGTTTTTAAAGGGAGGATGGCCAACTCGACTTTCCTATGAACTCCAATTTAACACAGGGATGAATCGTTTAGGAATAGAGCCGAGCTTTATACCCGCGCTGATTAAGGGTTTCAAGACGTTGCCTGAGTCCGCCTTTCCTTGCGGAATATTTAGCCACTTGGCAATGAGTGAAAGGCCCGAAGATCCATTAAGTAAAATCCAGCTTGAAAGGTTCATAAAGATTCGACGGGATTTAAAATCTCTATTGCCCCACGCTTACTTCCATTTGAGTAATAGTGGTGGCATTTGGAATCATAAACATTTCGGGATTTCGGAATTGACTGAGGTTGTGCGTCCGGGGTTGTCACTTTATGGTATTCCTCCCTGGCCAGGGGCGCCGGAAAGAGGTATTTCTTCGGTCATGACTGTAAGATCCCGCGTAGTCGCGATTCATCGTTTAAAACCCGGAGATTCGATTGGTTACGGAGGAACGTTCAAGGTGCAAGGACGGGAACAGGTCTGCGCCGCCATCGTGAGTGCAGGATATGCAGATGGTATTAATCGTGCTTTAAGTAATCAGGGGTTTGCCTGGTTAAATGGAAAATCAACAAGGTTTTTAGGTGTTGTTAGTATGGATTTATGTGCAATCCAATGTTGGCCAGATACTTCGGTGGGAGATAGCGTCGAATTTTTGGGGCCCCATGTGGATCCATGGTCTCAAGCTAAAAAAGCAGGTACTATCCCCTATGAACTATTTACTTCATTATCCGAGCGAGTAAAAAGAATTTATGTCTAATAGTTACAATGATGCTTCTACAGTAGAGTTGACTTCAAATTCGTTTTCCGGGTCGACTTCAGGAATTCATGCTGCAGTCCGCGTTGAGAAGATCTTTAAAAGTTTTCGAATGGGTCGGGATGTCATTTTAAATGGCGTCACGCTACATTTTCCAAAAGGAAAGTTGACCTATATCTTAGGGGGTTCAGGTGCGGGCAAATCTGTTCTACTCAAACATATTTTGGGTCTCATGCGTCCAGACCAGGGACAAGTTTGGGTGGGAGATCAAGATGTGACTCAGCTGAACTCAGTCGAGCTTAAAAAAGTGAGACTTCAGTTTGGAATGTTATTCCAAAACTCGGCACTTTTCGACGATATGAGTGTTTTTGAAAATGTAGCTTTTCCTTTGCGTGAACATACTCAATTGAAGGAAGCGGAGATTGCCGAGAAGGTGAAGAAGACTCTTGCATTGCTGGGCATGACCAAAGATTGGGATAAGTTGCCTAACGAGCTGTCAGGTGGAATGAGAAAAAGAGTGGGATTGGCGAGAGCCATTATTCGAGAGCCTTCCATTTTGCTCTACGATGAGCCTACAACCGGACTTGACCCTATTACTCGAACTACAGTGGATGACCTTATCGAAACTTTAAAAAGAGAACTCCGTTTAACATCGATCGTCATTAGCCATGACATTGCATCTGCAGTTCGGTTAGCGGATAATATTGCTTTTTTGCACAAGGGGGACATAGTTTTTTGGGGGACCCCGGCTGAATTTAAAGTTTCTAATCATCCGGCAATTCAGGGTTTCCTTGATGCGGAGCGGCGGTCAATTGCAGCCTTTGAGATCTAGATATGGAACAACTATTCATTGTTCAATTTAAGTAATATATAGAACAATTATTCATTGTTCCATATATTACTTAGATGGAACAATGGTTAATTCGAACTGCGAAAAACTGGATTGCTGGTCCCTATTCCAAAGAGCAAGTTTGCAAAATGATCTTGGATGGAAGCCTGGGCCTCCAAGACGAGGTGTGTCCAGCTAATGGCTATTGGATTTTGCTCCATGAACGCAAGGAGATTTTTACCCAATTGGGAGTGCAGGTGCCTCGGATTTCGGGAGCTGAGGACGAAATAACTGAGAACGAAATCCCTGTAGACAATTTAACGGGCCAAGAAGAAAGCTCTGATAAAAAATCGTTCACATCGTCGACACCGGCACCTCAACGAGCAACCTCAGGTTCAACGACTTTTCTAGTTCGGGAGCCCTCAAGCACGTCGAGTAATTTGGCCATTGAGGACGAGGTTGAAAAAGTCGAGAGTCGTAAAGGCTTAACTTTCATAATTATTGGAATAGGATTGTTGCTATTAATAGCTCTAAGAGCTTTTAAACATTAGTTGCTTCTTTTCGAAAATCTGGATTGTTTTGGATTGGGGTCGATATAAAAGATATCGATTAGTACATCCTTAGGCTGGGATAAGTCTTTTCTAGGGCATGGAGCTTTTGCATTCAAAATATCTAAGATTTGCTGTTTCCGATAGTGAAGCTCTGATCTCCAGATGGGGTGTTCCACTTCTACCCAGAGTATCGAATCTTTCACTCGAATGGCTCTAGCATGTTTCGCTATTACTTCACCTACCGCAATAGGCCACCGTCCGAGGGCCTCGGCCTCCGCCAGTCGGATTGAAAAAGTAGGATGTCGATCCTGAGCTTTTCTAATAATGTTGAGGAGGCTTTCAAAAATCATAGACCCTGCATTTGTACCCCAAAACAGGGGTGTTTGAGTAGTACTAGTAGTATCAAAAGGTGGCCAATGGTATCAAAAACAGAATGCGACCTTCAAAAATGCGATGGATGGGGCTGTGTTTATTTTTAAGTTTGAGCTCAGGATGTGGGTACAGCTTTCAGAATTCTCGCAACCCCTTATTAACGAAGGAGGGAGTGCAGAAAGTCTATGTGGCTCCGGTCGCTAATCATACCTATAAGGCTGGAATCGAGAATACCGTCTATAACAGCCTGTTACGTACTCTAAAAGCTCATGGTCGAGTCACTTTGGTCCACCACCCAGTAGAAGCTGATGCCATTCTTGGAGGATCGGTGGTGGGGGCTGCCTATGGTGCGAGCGCAGCCACCGCAGTGTCCCAGTTGAATCCCAACAAGCTAGGGGCGACATTGCCGACGGCTAATTTCAGTGTGGCTACTGAATACACGGCCTCATTGTCTTGTATTTTTAATTTAACTCGCAGAGTAGGCCAACCTGGGAAGCCAGCAGTCATCTGGGCATCCTCTTTTGGGCGTTCGCAACCGTTTCCTGCCTCTAACCAGCTGGACGTCCCTGGGACGACATCTGCTTTGATTAACGATAGTGAATTTGATCGTGCGCTTTCTGATTTGGCCAAAAGCATGATGGACGATGTTCATGAGTCCATGTTAGCGATGTTTTAATTATATGCCTAAAATTGAGCTTAAAGCAGTACAGCGAGAGTTGGAGAAGGGCCAAGTTTGGCCCGTCTACTGGATTTACGGTCACGAAAAATTCAAATCCCGGGAGCTATTGAAACGAATAAGGAAAGCAGTGTCAGATTCCTCGGAGGGCACCCCTCATTTGTCTCAATGGGGCGAAGAACATTTTGTTGCCTCTTCAAGCTTGGACGCTGAATCGATTGTGGATGCGGCATGTAGCCTAACATTAGGGGGGGGAACCAAGCTGGTGATTGTGCAGGATGCTCACCTCCTTAAAAAACCAGAACCTTTGGCCGCACTTTTTGGACCTTCAAAGAAAAAAGAGGAGCTACCGAGTGTCTGCATTTTGCTCTCAAAAGACCTGGATGGTCGAAAGAAATTTTCAAAACTCCTCCAGGAAAAAGCGGCCGTAATTTCGTGTGAGGAAGTCACTGAGGATCAGCGGGAGTCCTGGGTACAAGATCTCGCCAAACGTCGAAAAGTTGAGCTTACTTCTCATTTACTCATGAAACTCTGCACCTTAGATCCTTGGTCTTTGGATATTATTGATCAGGAGCTGGAGAAATTTTCAGTTGCAGGTTTAATCGAAGACGTAGTTTTAGAGGGTTCTGGTCGAACGGGCGGGATGGAAGTCTTCATCGATCAATTTTTTCAGCGTCACCTTCAAACAACCATCTCTCATGTAAGTTACTTTGCAGATGCGCCGGATGAAGCTTTACCATTATTAGGCTTGCTAGGTTGGAACGTTCGTCAGCTGGCGGTCTTGCTTTCGGATCGGGAAAACGGAACGCGATACGCTAAGTTAGCGCCGTACGTTGAAGAACGTTTCCGTAAATGGAGTGGGAAATGGAGCTTGAACGAGATTCTAAGGCTTCAACAGGAATTGGCTAATTTGGATTTTAAGATAAAACAAACGCCTC
>JBDSKY010000433.1:0-4080 GCA_039916675.1 Bdellovibrionia bacterium | reverse complement strand
AAGTTTCGCGAATGATCCGTCGGAAGGGGCGAGCTAGTCTAGGGAAATTTGAGGTCCCCTTGGATCGATTTCAAACGGGAGCCTATACGGCAATCCAGAGGTTTGGCTCGGCACTTTCTTTAAATATTCATTTTCATAGTTTGTTTTTTGAGGGAGCTTACCTTCTTCCTGAAGCTGGGGAGGAGAAGCCAGAATTTTTGAAAATGAAGTCGCCCAGTAATGAAGAGATGGCGAAGTTACTCTTAAAGATTGTCCAGAAAATTAAAGCCTATTTGATCAAAGCTCGCTTTATGAATTCGGAAGGAGATTTACTTTTAGATGAGGACAAGTCCGAAGGAATTTTATCAAAACTTCAACTGGCTTCGGCTCAAAATTTAATTGCAACTGGGAAGAGGAGCGGTAAAAAGGTCCGACTGATTAAGAATGAATTACTTCTGAGGGATATCAAGATTTCATCTTCCCGCTGCGTAGAGGTCTTTGGTTTTTCTCTGCACGCGAACGTTGATATTGGGGCTAAAAGTAGGGGGGAGCTTGAAAAGTTGATACGATATTTCACTCGTCCCCCTGTGGCCGAACAAAGGCTTCACCGTTCGGATAACTCAGAAATCTTTTTGGAATTCAAAAGTAGCTGGCGCGATGGAACAATAGGCATCAAATTTACGCCGCTTGAATGTCTAGATATTGAAAGATTTCAGAAACAAAACAGTAACGGCGTCTTCTCCATAAGTAGATAGAGTTATGAGTTATTTTGACGTTTTTTAATTAGATTTAGGAAAGATCAAATCGATTCAAGTTCTAATGGAGTTACTCAACTGCTTCTTGAGTTTTGCTTTTTGGAGTGTAGTAAATTCTCGGCATCCAGGTGTAATTGAACGAATATGCAGCTGACCACCCAAGACGAGACAATGCGGAGGCGTCTCCACTATGAGTTTGGAGATGGCCACAGGTTTGTCTGAGGATTCGGTAAGGAACCACGTTTCCAGTGGCTAGCTGGGTCCCTTTGGAGACCATACTGCAAATATAGTTTTGCCTTAGAGGTCTTCCTGAATAGGAATAAGTATTGATCATTAGTAATGGAATTGCATTTCTGTTGTTTTTATTTTGTACCAGTTGGAAATGAGTTAGCCAATAGGAGTAGAAGCGTTTCTGAAGTTTTAAAAACCATAAAGGGCTTATTGGAAGTTTAATTGATGAGTGACGATTATAGGATTTATTGCCTTGAGTGCGGGGGGTTCTTCTGAATTGTAGTTCTAAGTCATTTCCAAAATTAGTAATTTGAGCGTGGGTCAATTCAGCGGGAGTACACCCATAAAATAGAATAAGAGCCAATAAAAAAGCTAATTCTGGCGGGCTAGATGGGGATTTCATAAATTCAATAATTTGCTTTATTGAGGCTTCAGAGAGAATTTCAAGTTTTTTTTGAGATTTTGGAGGAGGTGTCAGATCATCCAGGGGGTGAATCAGAATCCACTTTCTCATTTTGCAAAAACGGTAGAAACTATGAAATTTCCAAAATGCACTTTCTCGGCTGCTAGTGCTCAACCCATTTAAGTAAGTTTCAACTAATGTCCGACTGACTGAGAGTAGGTTTAAGTTTGGATTCATTTTTAGCAGCCAAAGCTGAAAACCGAGTAAGTTATTGAGATAACCGACTTGAGTACTTTGAGCTCGATTAGTTCTGGATAGATATTCCTGAAATTCTCTCACTGCAGGTTCATTTTCCGCGCCCAGTTTTAGGATATGATTTTGAATCTGTCTGCAGCGATCTTCTGCTTTTGGGATAAGTAGCCCGAGCTCAAAAAGCATATAACCGATTTTATTCCAGGGGCAGCATTTGAGTCCTCTACGACAGGGCGCCGGATATTTTGATGCCAGCTCATAGATATGACTCCACGAGCGGATTGTTGGAATAGTGGTAGATTCAAATACATTCAGGAGATATTGAGCTTGTAGTATGTCGATATCTCTTATTCTTAAACGGCGATGAACTGTTTTAAGATAAAGTTCAAATAAATAGGAATTATACTGAGATGCGAACTTTTCTGTCCCGTTTAAAGCAGTAAAATATTTTCTTGCTCTCTTATCGCCATAGCAAAGCCCACAAAGCCCAGCAGTGTGCAGTTTAGCAACCGTCCCACATTTTGGGCATTTCATGACAGGATGAGCACAGGGTCTGCAAATCACTCCTTTTCCTATGAGTTGGCGATACAGTCCACAGATTGGGCAATTGCCTTTTCTGTTTCGCAGGTCTTTATTCCTTTCTTTCATGATTGCGACTTATATTGATCGGGGTCTGGAAACCGTTTTATTGACCTTTTACTATGGGGCGTATTTTGAAATGAGAGCTTCTTTATTTGATCCGACTTTTTAATTTTTTCATTAGGGGCGATCTGAAAAAAGTCAGATAAAGAGCATTCCAGGGCCGTGCAAATAATCTCAATTGTGGTAATACGAAGCATCTTTGGCTTCTTTTCAAAGTAGTTGCAAACATTCTGAAGCGAAATAAGGATGCCCGTTTTTTTGACGATAAGTTTTTGTAGGTCTACTGCGCCATAAATACCATGCTTGTTAGCTATGAAAGATTTGAATTGCCATCGTACGGCCATTTCTCTGATCCTTCCATTACGGATTGAATTTGTTCATCGAGCCAAGCCTGAGAGTGGCGTATGTATCGATGAACTGTGTTCGGGCTCACATGCCCGAGGAGATTAATTAGGGTTGGAAGCTTGTCTGGAAATTGCTCTATGAATCGGGTGGCAAAAAGTCTTCTTAACCAATGCCAGCTGAAATGGTTTTGAATTTGGAACCCTGCTCTTTGACAAGTTTGAATAACCTCTTGGAGTGCGGCATGAGCCGCCGCGTGGGTAAGAATTTTTCCTGTTTTTGAAGGGAATAACCAGATCCTTCCTTGCGAAGGATCTGGGATCCGAGGGTGGCTCTTTAAATAGTGTGTCAGTGTATCACGAGCAAGGGGCGGAAATAGAGACATGCGTGAGCGCTTTCCGGATCCGTTAGAAGCCTTCCCAAAGCGGGTTTGCAACTTCTTGCTATCAAAAAATAGATCGCGATCTAACTCTAGATGCATCAATTCTTCAAGTCTAAGTCCACTTTCTCCAGCCAATACAATCATCGAATAGTTTCTTGCCCGAATTTTCTGGTGTCCGGACTTCTTATTCAGGTAATTGTTTTGGATACAGGAATAGAAATCATAGAGTTTCTCCGGAGGAAGCGGTATCCCCTTGGGTTCCCCGTCATAGGAATGATTTGGAATATCGTATTCAGTGATAGGATGTTCAAATGGGCCGTAAAGCTCCTGAAGTAATCGAACTTCATTATTAGAATCTATAAGGTAAGGATGTTCCAAAACATATGAAAAAAGCTGTTTCAGACTAGATAGATAACACCGGAGAGTGTCAATCGAGATGCCTGTAGCCAGGAGACTGCTAGAATATTCCTGAATTCGTTTCCTTCCTACATAGGGCTGCATTGCCTCCCAAATTAAAAGAGGTCGGGATGAAGTCCCATGTAAGGTTAACCACCCCTGAATGACTCTCTTGTGGCGCGATTGAGTATGAGGGGAAAAGTTTCGCGTCCGAAATGACTGGAAATATTGCTCAAGAATTCGATGATGGTCTTGCTCTGTCTCGGGTCCATATTCTCGGGGTTGAAGTGAAAGTTTTGAGTGACTTCGATTCGACTCGATTAATCGAAGCATAGTGCGACCTCCAGTCCTGATTCGACAGGACGTAGCGTTGCTGCTGAAAGTTTAATTTTATTCAGATACATTTAAACAACCTCTCGTGCTTTCGCTGAAAGAGGGAATAGTACAAGCCGGGGGTTGAATCTATGAACTTGTTTACATGAAATCACCACAAAAACAGTTAAAAACATTCTTAGATCTTAGCTACTTACCTCGGTCCATAACTTGTTTACTCGACGAATTCCCAATGAGATGAGAAATGTCTCAATAAACTGATCGAATATATTTTTAGAAAACGAAAGACCTAGAAAGGTTCCTCCTACTTGAAGGCACTTCGCAAATTCCTTAGCTTTCAATCGGATTTGATCAATTCGTTGTTT
>JBDSKY010000432.1:0-4391 GCA_039916675.1 Bdellovibrionia bacterium | reverse complement strand
AAAGTGGAGGATGCCTTTAAAACTATACTTTCCTTAGGAATCGCCCAACCTTTAGGAAACGGCTCCTTGCCGCAGGAATCATTATGAGTAACAATTACAAATGTTCTCGCGGGAATCTGCTAGGCTTAATGCCACTATCACTTAACGAAGGGCCTATCTTATGAACAACACCACAGCGGGAAAAAAAGATACCGGCGAAAAACTTATCGCATCCAATCCTATTGCCAGATCTAATTACTTTATTGATGAAGTGGTCGAGGCAGGACTAGTCCTCACAGGCACCGAGGTCAAAAGCCTCCGGGCCACTGCACCCAACCTGCGAGAGGCCTTCGTCGAAGTGAGACAGCGAGGCGACAGTTTTGAGGCGTGGTTACTGAATTCTAACGTTGCTCATTACACGCATGGAAATATCTGGAATCATGATCCCGCTCGCAGACGCAAGCTCCTGCTCCATAGTCATCAATTGAAGAGTCTCTATATTTCTATTACCCAAAAAGGAATGTCGGTCATCCCGCTTCGAATGTACTTTACCAAGGGCTTAGCCAAGGTTGAACTTGGAGTCGGCAAAGGCAAGAAAAAATACGATAAACGTGAAACGTTAAAGAAGAAATCCGCCGAACGGGAAATGGAAATCGACCGCAAACAGCGGGGATAATTCCAGCTAATTCCTACTAGTTCCTGTTAGTTTAAAAATTATTTACAAAGTACTTCTGTAAATATTTTATGTTTTACAACCCATTTGGTAGGCAATGGCAAAGGATGGAGTCTGACGACTTTTTCATTTTCATAACGCTGTAAAGCCTTGCTTGCGCGAATGGGCAAAAGATTTTTGCCGTCGATCGTGTAAGCATTTGAGTTAAGTAGAAAAGCGGCCCCAAAGCAAGTTACACCCGTTAAAATTCCTGCCGGCCCCATCACTGGAATTGTCGCAAAAGAGACAACTGTTCCTACCATAAAACCGATACTTGAAATCCGCGCGGCCTTCTTGGGAGTATAATTTTTGCAACCATCATTGGTAAAAAGCCACGGACGAACGTTTTCGTAGCTACCTTGAACTAATTGTCCATCTTCAATGGTCCAAGCTTCGGTAGGCTCAGGTGATTTCACTTTAGCTGTCTTAGGTTCTGCTGCGAGAGACTCAAAGCCAGCTTCGTGGCAAAGATCTAAGGCCCGGTCATTTTCAATTTGCTTTAAAGATGTCCGATATTCAGAAGATTCGAATGCAAGTGCATAACCGCGCTCTTCGCTGGATTGAGCCAAATAAGTACGTCCTTCTTCAAGGACGTTTTTTGGCTCTCTAGGTGAAAGATTGTTAGCTGAATCATCATTAGCTAGGGCGGCTCCAGCAAAAACAGAAATGGATATAAAAGTGGAAACAGCTACAAATCGCATAAATCTCATAATTTACTCCCGGTAACGCGATGCATTACCAAAGAAGACAAATTAAATCAATTTTTTACTTCGAATTGAATTTATCAAAAAGCTGACCCTGCTCGGAGTACGATTGATTGTGATTTTAGGACATGAGTCTTGTGAGATAGTGAAAGCGGCCCTTGTGGGCTCTAGCGATAAGACTACGGGGTCTCCTGATATGGATACTGTTATTTCATCTATCTACGTTGAAGAAAAAAATGGAAGAACAATTGCCTCAGTGAATGATGATTTACTCAATCGGAAGGCCGTGACGTTCAACGTCAATGGCATTGCTGAAAGGTTGTTGAAACGCTCTTTGGTCATTCGCAAGCATGTCGAAGAAGGTAAAGTCTCTATCGTTCTTTTGCGGTCAAGGCAGCTACTATCAATCAGCCCTTTGATTTAGACGGAAAAATCGAAACCACTCAAACGGATTCCCCTTCTCAGGTGGACTCTGAGCCTTGTAACCTTCATTACTGGTATGGTTATTTTTTCGACGGGACTCGCCTAGTCACGTCTCATTTGCGCAGTAGAACTACCCATTTCGTAGTGGATTTCAAAACTCCAGGTCAAGACGAAACTCTAGCTCAATTCACTGGAGCGATCCCGACGAAAACAAGCACCGAAGTTGATATTGGACCCTGTATTTCTCCCTAAGGGTCTCGTTTAGGCTTATCTCGGCATGAACCATGTACCTTTGGCGTCAAACGTATCTGGTATTTGCGGGGATTGAGCAAATCGAATCGCGGTGGCGCTTGGGTCCAATGAGAGAGTAACCTCACGACTAAAGAATACGCTCGTAAGTGGAATAGAGCTTGCGTCTGTAAACTTAGTCCAAAATGGACTTAGTATTGGACCCTGGCGCCGCCAAAAACGTATAGGAAAAAAAAGAGCCCTCCCATCACCCACTGCCCCGATCCAAAAAGGCCAAATCCGGACCCGCGACAAAGTTAGGGGGTCAGGATAATGCGAAAGTTCCCACGTTTTTGCCTAGCCTTTCATTGAGCGAGTCGATCGGAGCCCTCCGATCGACGAGAATATTGGCTCGTTGAACTTCGCCTCCGATTTTTTCATGGGCAGCGATGGTGTCGTAGGCTTCAACCAGTGCTGCTGTAAAATCAGTTCCGCCTCCTGAACCTAAGGGCTGGTGCCGTGTTCGTTCAAAATAAGAGTAGGCTTCCTTTGGCTTCAGTCTATGCCCTCTTTGAAGGCCCCAATCACCTTTGGAATTATTACTCTGCCCCTTTTTTAGGGACGCTTTGGTTTTGTGGAATTTAGTCGCCTGCTTGGAAGGGACCAATTGCAGACCGACTCAGGCGAGTGACTCAAAATTTTCACTACTCTTTTCGACCCTTGTGGGCCTTGATTGCGGCCCTAATATTAGGGGGGCTGGAATTCAGATTACTCTACCTAGTACTGAGACTTTAAAGATTCGCCAGCAGACAGAAAAATTCCTTCCTTGTTTGGGTTCGAGTGGTTTAGTCGCCAGTCATTTAGTGGGGTTAGTTCCTATGGAAAAAATTTGGACCGACCGAATTCCTCGAGACCCTAAGCAGTGGGACAAAATCGATTATGTTTTGCTATCGCCGCAGATTGAATTGTTTGGGATGCCTTCCCGTGAAAGTCGAGCCCTCTTTGAAAGGTTATCTGTTGAGGGAAGTGGGTTTGTGAGGGACCGCATGTGTAGCGGAGAGGGGGAGCTGTCAGTGTATTTATTCGTGAGACAAAACACAAAACGTAAACCTTATTGTTCGCCCTCCGGGCGGATTTGAGGAACCCAACAAGAGGGCCTAGACCGGTTTTTGTGACAATGAACATTATATTTTAATTGTTTAATTTGTTGCGACAAGCTATATCTCTTTTCACTTTGGATTATCAAATCTAGGGACGAAAAAACTTATGAAGCATAGTTTTAAAGAAATGTTTTGTGTAATCTCCGGAATCATTGCCCTCCTGGGGGGAGATGCGTTTGCCGGAAATGGAACTTTGGGTCTTCCAATTGAGCTTATAAGTGAAATTGGATCCTATCTTCCTTTGGAAGATGCAAAGGCATTCTCAGGTGCAAGCCAGATACTGAGAGCTTCTGCCCCCGATTCTATTAAGAACTCTGGAAGAAGTGTTGATCTCAGACAAACTTCTATTGAAAAAATCAGAATACTCTTTAA
Source organism: Bdellovibrionia bacterium (assembly GCA_039916675.1). Classification (GTDB taxonomy): domain Bacteria; phylum Bdellovibrionota; class UBA1018; order UBA1018; family UBA1018; genus JBDSKY01. The sequence continues at coordinate 813 of JBDSKY010000432.1, read as the reverse complement.
TCAGGAAACTGGAATTTTAAGAAAAGCTTCCAGTGTTACGATTTCCGCTTTACAGTTAAATAACCGTGAATTTATGAGTTTTCTTCCTGTGTATATGCGTTCAATCCGCGTGTCACGGTCAGAGGGCGTCTCAGAATTAGAGCTTACCCATCTACAACCTTTTACAAATATCCGGTCGCTTGACCTAAGTCAGAACAGAGTCAGAGACGTGAGTGCGCTATCAAATCTTACGAATCTTCGGTCGCTTGATCTGAGTGTGAACAGACTTGGAGACGTGAGCGCCCTATCGAATCTTAAGAATCTTCAGTACCTTAACCTGAAGTATACCGATGTCAGCGACGTGAGTGCGCTATCAAATCTTACGAATCTTCGGTCGCTTGACCTGAGTTTCACCCTTGACCGGGTAATTGCCCCAGTCAGAGACATGGGTGCGCTATCAAGTCTTACGAATCTTTGGTACCTTAATCTGGAATGTACCTCAGTCAGAGACGTGAGTGCGCTATCAAGTCTTACGAATCTTCAGTCGCTTAACTTAAGAAGGACTGAAGTCAGAGACGTGAGTGTACTATCAAATCTTACGAATCTTCAGTCGCTTAACCTAGGAGGGACTAAAGTCAGAGACGTGAGTGTGCTATCAAATCTTGCGGGTCTTCGGTCGCTTGACCTGAGTTCCACCAAGTTCATCGACATGAGTGCGCGATCAAAACTTACGAATCTTCGGTCGCTTGACCTGAAGTCTACCGATGTCAGCGACGGGGGTGTACTATCAAATCTTACGGATCTCCGGTCGCTTGACCTGAGTTGGACCAATTT
>JBDSKY010000431.1:0-4013 GCA_039916675.1 Bdellovibrionia bacterium | reverse complement strand
TTTACCCTCATTTGGTGTGAAAGGCTTTCATTTTTGACTTGCTTGTCATTGGACCAGGGGGGGAGAATGACTTACCTTTGAGTAAGGTTTGCAGTGATTGTGCGCTAGAATATGAAAAGGGGTTCTTTTTGAAGGAAATCAATGTAGGCGACAGTCCGCTCGAATTCCCAGGATATAGTTTATTAGAAAAATTTATAGAATCGGACGAGAGCGTTGTTTATAAGGCCAGGCGGAATTCCAATCAAGATAACGTCTTTATCAAGTCTCCCAGTTCTCTTCATCCTTCTCCGAAGCTAGAACGGCAAATCGCCAATGAATTCGAAGTCATGAATCGAATCACGTCCGCTTCTATTTTACGGCCCCTTGAACTAGAGCATTTCAATAATCGTGTAGCATTGATCCTGGAGTATTTTGACGGTGTTCCCCTTTCTCGAGTGATGGAACATTCTATTGAGATAGATCAATTCTTAAAAATTTCGATTCAACTCGCCCATGCGCTTGGGGAAATTCATAGACACGGCGTCATCCATAAGAATATCAATCCAGAAGCATTTTTGCTAAATCAGATAACAAACGAAGTGAAAATCCATAATTTCCAAATCGCTTCGTGGTTGCCACGTGGAAATAAGGCGTCCGCTCCATCAATTATTGAGGGATCACTTGCTTACATGTCGCCCGAACAGACTGGGCGGATGAATCGAGGCCTGGATAGTCGGACTGATCTTTATTCGTTGGGCGTAACTTTCTATAAAATGCTTAAAGGATCCTTGCCCTTTCAAGCTAACGATCCATTAGGGTGGATACATTCTCACGTCGCTCGGACTCCTGCTCCTCTGGTTTCTACAAGGAGAGACATTCCCGAAGTTTTGGTTGAAATTATTATGCGGCTCTTGTCGAAGGAGGCAGACCAGCGTTATCAGAATGCTTTTGGCCTTAAATTCGACCTAGAGGAATGTCAAAAACAAGGGTTAAGTAGGGGTTCTTATTTAACATTTCTCTTGGGAAAAAGAGATGTTTCCCCCATTCTAAAAATTCCCCAGAAACTCTACGGACGAGAAAAAGAATTTTCTCTGATTAAAGCAGTATTCGCCAGAGTCTTAGAATTCGGCAATACTGAACTTGTAATGGTTGCGGGTTACTCAGGAGTAGGGAAGACCTCGGTCATTAATGAGCTCCAAAAATCTGTGATCCAAGCGGGCGGGCTATTTTTCTCAGGAAAGTTTGATCCTTTGAAAAAGGATATTCCTTACTTCGGCTTGATTCTGGCGTTTCAAGACTTTGCCCTTCAGGTTCTCTCCGATAGTGAAGCCGTAGTTTCATTGTGGCGGGAGCGTTTTAATACGGCTTTGGGACCTCATGCTGCACTCATTGCAAGCCTCATCCCTCAGTTTGGCTTAATTCTAGGGAAACTTCCTCCAATTCCGGAGCTTCCTATTTCCGAATCACAAACCCGTTCAAAATGGGTGTGGCGACAATTCATCCGTGTTTTTGCAAAGAAAGAGCATCCCCTTGTAATTTTTATAGATGATTTGCAGTGGGCAGATTCTGCTAGCCTGCAATTTATTTCTTCCCTGACAACAGATTCCGAAATTCATTCTCTTGTTATTATCGGATCCTATCGAGACAATGAAGTTAACTCCTCGCATCCTTTGCTTTCAACTTTGGAAGATATCAAGAGACTGGGCGGCGCATTAACGGAGATAGCACTTGCTCCGCTTACTTCTGATCAGATTGTACAACTGGTGATGGAAACGCTTCGTTGTGACATCGACCATGCCAGACCTCTGGGGCTTTTGGTTTATGAAAAGACAGGTGGGAATTCATTTTTTTCGATCCAGTTTTTATCCGCAATCTATCAAGAGGGGTTAATTCATTTCGATGTGGTAGCGGAAAGTTGGGAAATCGAAATTGAAAAAATTCGGTTAAAGGAGTTTTCAGATAATGTCGCGGATCTCATGGTGGAAAAATTTAATCATCTTTCGCCTGCTGCGCTAGAGGTTCTAAGGTATGCCGCTGCGATTGGGCAAGTGAATGAGGTCCCACTTTTATCCCTGGTTTGTCAGCTTCCTAATACTGAAATTCGGCAGAGCCTTTTGGAATGTACGCAAGAAGGACTATTTCTCCAAGCAGGAGAGAGTTTTAAGTTTCTTCATGATCGTGTTCACAGAGCCGCCTACAGTTTGAGTACGGAATTCCAAAAAATAGAGATACATGCATTAATCGGGAAAACTCTTCTGAAAGAAGCAGCGCAAACCGGGGTCAATGAGAATGTCTTTATAATCGTCAATCATCTCAACCTGGGCTCTTCTCTAATCACGGACCAAAATGAAAATGTTATTTTGGCTCAGCTCAATCTTCTGGCCGGTAAAAAAGCGAAGGCTTCCGCAGCCTATGCTGCAGCGGCCCGGTATTTGGAAATTGGCATTTTCGCGCTCCCCAAGGAAAGTTGGGAAACCCATTATCAACTGACCCTTGAGTTGAGTCTGGCCTGTGCCGAATGTTACAGTTTGTTGGGAAGGATGGACGATGCGGAGAAGTTATTTCAACTTCTTCTTCAGTTTGCTCAGAATAAGATTGATGCAGCAGCTATTTATAACCTTCAGATTGAGCTTTACATTACACAGTCACGTTTAGATAAAGTTGCTCAGTCGGCTTTTGAAGGGCTCAGTTTATTTGGGATTCATCTGACGAGCTCTCCCCCTCAGGAGAGTGTTATTCAGGCCTATCAGCAGATCTACAAGAACTTAGGTCTGCGTTCGATTGAGAGCCTTCTAGATCTTCCTTTGATGGAGAATGCTGAAATCAAGGCTGTAATGAGCATTCTTTCGACTTTTCTTGCCCCAGCGTTATTTATCGGGCCCTCTTTGTATTGCCTGATAGTGTGTACCTTGGTTAATTTTAGTTTGGAATTTGGAAATACCGATGGATCGAGTCTAGGTTTTGTTTTTTTAGGAATGATGATGGGCCCAGTTTTCAACGATCCTGTGAATGGATTTCGCTTCGGAAAACTCGCGTACGATTTAGTTGAGAAGTGTAACTTTCCGCGTGACCGGGCGAAAGTTATTCACTGCTATTCAGTATTTGTAAATCATTGGAAGAATCCCCTTGAAACTAACAGGCCACTTTTGGAACGGGCCTTTCAAGCGGCGATAGATAGTGGGGATTTAACCTATGCCTGTTATTGCCGGATCCATCTGGGGTCACTCCTCTTTGCTCTAGGGCAATCCTTGGAAGACGTGTCTACGTCGATCGAGCAAAACGGTGCATTCATGGCTAAAACTGGATTCGTGGAGTCCGCAGAGGCCATTCTTCCGTTGAAATTTTTGGTAAATCAACTCCGAGGCTTAACCCATAGCTTGAGTAGCTGCAGCGACTCAAGTGTAAGCCAAGAAGACTACGAGTTTCGTTTGAAGGAGCGATTTCCAGTTGTTACGGCCTGGTACTATATTCGCAAAATGCAGGGCCAGTACATGGCTGGTGAGTACATAGGAGCACTTGAAACTTCAGAAATTGCAAAGGGCCTGCTTTGGACTTCGCCTTCTTTTTTGGAAATGATTGATTATTTTTATTTTTATAGTCTAGCTGTTGCGGCTGATTTCAAACGTGTGTCGGCAGATAAGCAGGCAGAATATTTAAAAATACTGCTTGAGAATCAGGAGCGATTTTCGACTTGGACGAAAAACTGCCCTAGTAATTTCCTTTGCTATTTGGCATTGCTCTCTGCAGAGATTGAAAGAGTTCAGGGGCGAGACTTGGAGGCAATTCGGTTTTACAATCAAGCAATTCAATCCTCAATTCAAGAGCGGTTTATTCATAATGAAGCGTTGGCTTATGAGCTCCTTGCAAAGTTTTATCTGAACTTGGGATTCCAGCCCCTCGCTCATCTCTGCCTCACTGAGTCGGTTTCTTGTTATGCTTTGTGGGGGGCGCAAGGTAAAGTTCAGCACCTTCAGAAGAGCTATTCTCATTTGAAAGTCAGCAGTCATTTGAGTTCTTCGCTCAATTCCTCTCTG
>JBDSKY010000430.1:0-2998 GCA_039916675.1 Bdellovibrionia bacterium | reverse complement strand
CATTAGATCAGAAGACCATTCTAGGACAGCCTGCCGGGCTCTTTGTCCTCTTTTTTACTGAAATGTGGGAACGCTTTTCCTATTATGGAATGCGCGCGCTGCTAGTTCTCTATATGACGGATCATTTGATCAAGAGCGCCCAGAGCGGTACCCACGTTGTCGGCTTTGATGCTCTGAGTTCGGGCTTAAGCTCTGTCTTTGGTCCAATGGGTACTCAGGCATTGGCGTCCCAGATCTATGGTTTATATACAGGTTTTGTATATTTTACTCCGTTTTTTGGAGGAATCCTTGCGGATCGAATTTTGGGACAGAGAAAGACGGTAGTAATCGGCGCCGTGCTTATGGCTATTGGGCATTTCCTTATGGCTTACGAGGGGCTATTCTTTATTGCGTTGTTTTTTCTTATTTTGGGCAATGGCTGTTTCAAGCCAAATATTTCGACTCAGGTCGGCAGTCTTTATCCTCCCGGAGATTCTCGTCGGGATGGTGCTTTTACAATTTTCTATATGGGAATCAATTTGGGCGCGTTTTTCTCTCCATTGGTTTGCGGAACTTTAGGCCAAGTTTATGGTTGGCACTATGGCTTTGCTGCTGCAGGAGTAGGAATGGTTATTGGGTTGATTGTTTATCTCTGGGGACAAAAATATTTAGCTGTTGATAATTTGACTAAGAAGTTAGCGTCTCATACTAAACCTGAACCGCTCACGATTAAGGAATGGAAGTCCATTGCGGCATTAGTAGTTCTTTGCGTTTTGAACATTGTATTCTGGGGTGTTTACGAACAACAGGGCAACACAATTCAGCTCTTTGCTGACAAAAACACAGATTGGCACATCTTCGGGTGGGAAATGCCTTCAACTTGGTTTCAATCTATTAATCCTGGATTTATCTTTCTATTTGCCCCGTTATTTAATTCACTGTGGGCGAGGCAAGCGTCTAAGGGTAGAGAACCTAGCAGCATTAGTAAGATGGCGATGGGGTCAGCTTTTGTAGGAGTTGCATTTCTAATTCTAATGTTTGTTTCTTCAGGATTGGAAATGAATCAGAAAATCAGCTTCCTCTGGTTAGTGGGGTGCACGATGATCTACACTGTGGGAGAGCTGTACTTGTCTCCCATTGGTTTATCCTTAGTGACTAAAGTGGCGCCTGTGAGACTCGTGAGCATGTTGATGGGCATGTGGTTCCTGTCATCTTTCTTTGGAAATTACCTTTCTGGCTACTTAGGAACTTATTATGAGAAGATGCCGAAAGATAATTTCTTTATGATGCTTGCAATTATGGGCTTGTTGACGGGGTTGGCGATTTTCTCGCTACAGAAACCTTTGAAGAACGCTATTGGAGAGCACGGCTAAAGGATTGTATCGGTTTCTAAATGGGGCGATTAATGCGTAAACACCTGGTGCTTGCTGGGCTAGCTACTTTGGTTTTTATCGCGTTAACCTGGGGTATGCATTTCCCGCTAATGGCGGATGATTATATCTTTGCCCTTAAAGCCTATGATCCGAGTTTTTCTCTGGGTGCTTTTGAAACTCTCTTGGTAAAACGTCCTTTAGCCTCGCTTGTGAATTTTACATTGCTAAAATTCGATCTGTTTAATAGCCAGATGTTAGGTTTTTATCTTTTTTTCTTTCTTCATTCGTTGGGATTACTCGGAATAATTAAGTGGATGTCGGATCGACTTAATCCGGCAAGTCTCCAAGGCCCGGTGAAGTCTGCAGGAATAAAGATAGGCTTTGAGCCCTTTCTGATAATGTTGTGCCTCTATCCGTGTTTGCATGAAGTGCTTTACATGCGATTGAGTGCGCCTTATTCGCTGGGTATTGTATTTCTGGCTCTCATGCTCTATTCCACTTCCATTTGGTCTAGAGTTTTATGGATGTTTTGTGCGTTCTCATTGTTTGAAACTTTTGTGATTCCCGCTTTGCTGTTGCCATTTGTGCCGGATTTATTTGATTTTCTAGTACGGCGCCAGGTTCCAAATGTTAGGAAGGTTTTTCAACATTCAGTGGCTTGGGTCATGGCTCTCGGTTGCTATTTTATATTGAGGTATGCACTCTCAATCTATGTGCCGTCTACCTCTTACCAGTTGGATTTTTCGCTCTTTCATTTATTTTCCCAAGTGAAGCAGAACTTATCTCTTTTGTGGACGATTCACTTTTTCAAAGAGTATTGGGTTCTGAGCCTCTTGGAGTGGCTTGTGATTCTGACTTCCTTATTTTATTTTCCAGGAGAGAATAGGCGCAAGTGGGTCTTCGCTTTGATGTTGTTGGTAGTGCCATTCGTAGCTTCGGCGCAGGCTTTGTTGATTAACTATTACGCACCTAGAGCTGTATATGGCGGTGTGATACTCAAGATCGTTTTACTGGGTTGTGTTTTTAAAGGATTTGCAAGTAGGGCTGATCGAGAGTTTTGCAAGGTTGCAGTCTTGGCGTTGTTATGCTGCGTTTATGTGAATCAATCCATGCGAGTTTTTGCCATAAAATCTAGTAACTTCGAAGTTCTAGCAACTAAGGAAGCAGCTTGGATTGAAAAAATGCAAAATTGTGCGGAGCCATGTTCCTTGGTAATGGGAAATCTCGCACAAGACTTACACCAGGATTGGGTACTGCCTCCGTTTGTGTATCAATCCTATCTAAAATGGGTTCAGCTTCGTCACGGTATAACTAAGCAAATAGAGTTTAAATTGAACTAGGTCAGTTCGTAGTATCTCTGGCTGGAGCGATTTTTCTAAAAAACACGATTAATTTCCTGTCAATGCTCAGGTCGATTCTAAAGTCGGGTAGCTTTTAACCCAACCAACACACGTTCCGGTGTTAATTCAGTCATACATTTGATCTCGTAAGGGCAGTTAGGGAACTCACCTGTGTCTAGGTAACAGGGAGAGCAAGCGACAGGCTCACTAAATGTTTGGGAATTTATTCCCAGCAATCCCCAGGATACAGTGCTTGTGGGACCATAGAGACCAAGACACGGCACACCTAAACTATCGGCAAAATGC
>JBDSKY010000429.1:0-3202 GCA_039916675.1 Bdellovibrionia bacterium | reverse complement strand
TAGTTTGCTCATCCACTGAAACCGAGGGGCCGTGACTAAAGTCGAACTCAGCCACGTATCAAAAGAATATAATCAAGTAGAAGTGCTTCGAGATATCTCTTTAAAAATCGGAGATTCAGAGCTCTTGGTTTTAGTGGGTCCATCAGGATGTGGAAAATCAACACTTCTTCGAAGTATCGCTGGCTTTGAAACTCTTTCAGGAGGGGACATTTGGATTAATGGAGTTCTTGTAAATGAGACGCCTCCCAATCAGAGGGGTGTAGCAATGGTTTTCCAAAACTATGCGCTTTACCCTCACATGTCAGTCACTGACAATATTGGTTTTGGGTTAAGAAATCTAGGCACGCCTAAAGATGAGGTAAAAAAAAGGGTGCATCAAGTAGCCGAGGTTTTACAAATTAAGTCTTTGCTTAATAGAAAACCTAACGAAATATCAGGAGGGCAACGACAACGAGTGGCTATTGGCCGGGCAATTGTAAAAAATCCCCAGGTTTTCCTTTTTGATGAACCTCTCTCGAATTTAGATGCTTCGCTGCGTTCACAAATGAGAATTGAGATTGCGAAGGTGCACCAACTGTTTCCCTCGCCCATCATTTACGTTACCCATGATCAGGTTGAAGCAATGACTCTTGCGGACCGCATTGCAGTGTTAAATTTAGGAATCGTAGAGCAAATTGGATCACCCATGGAGCTTTATCATCGTCCAAAGAATCTATTTGTCGCAGGTTTTCTAGGATCTCCTGCTATGAATTTCATCCCTGGAGAACTCATTGATTCTTCGGTGGTCCTTGCGCAGATACGAGTTTTCAACAAGTGCCTTTTATCAGCACGCGTTAATGCAACATCTCTTTCTCCTGGTGCTCCAGTCACAATCGGCATTCGCCCAGAAAATGTCCGGATAAATGATTTGTCTGGACAGCTAACAGGTAAAATAAGCCTGATCGAGCGCTTAGGAAATCGCGTACTGATATATATAAATTTAAATTCAAAGGATCACTTAATCGTTGAACCCCAATTGGAAACTCCATTTTTGGATGCGCTCAAGATTGGAGATTCCATTTTCGCGGACCTCCCTGCGGAGGTTCTTTATCTTTTTGACAAAAACGGCATGGCCTTGCCACGCGTCGCTCACCGCTCAACTCGGAGCGCCTAAATGAAAACCCACTCGAAGTCAGCCGCACTATTAGTCTTAAGAAGCCCATTCTTCCAGGCAATGGTTTTCCTCTGCCCATTTCTCCTAATCAACTTAGTATTTCTGATTTATCCCTTCATCAAGGGAATTTGGATGAGTCTCCATCACTGGGAACTTCTAAGCACGCAAGGTACAAAGCCCACATTTATTGGACTCAGCAATTATGCAAAGCTCTTTTCTGATCCATTTTTTTGGTCATCTCTGGTCCATACTCTGGAATTTGCGGCAATAGCTGTACCTATAATAACTATGATTGGATTAGCTCTAGCTCTACTATTGAATCACACAGGTTTTCCTTATACTTTCTTGCGAGGTTTATTCTTCTCCTCCGGCGCATTTTCCGTGACCGTCGTCACTCTCATTTGGTTAACAGTATTTAGCCCCACTCGAGGATTGGTTGGGCAATTATTTCGTCTTATCGGAATCACACCCATTGATTTCTTAAATAATAGGGCTTTTGCCATGACCGCTATAGTCATCACGACTGTCTGGTGGTCCATAGGGTTTCCTATGGCGCTCTTTCTGGCCGGACTTCAGCAGATACCTAGAGAAATATATGAAGCTGCTGAACTCGACCACGCTAGCTCGTGGACGGTACTAAGAAAAATCACCCTTCCCGCTCTTAAAAGGACGACATGGATCGTTATTCTTATTCAAGTAGTGTCTCAATTTCAGATCTTCGGTCAAGTTCTCCTTATGACTCGAGGAGGCCCCGCCAATTCGACTCGTGTTCTCGTACAGTACATTTACGAAAAAAGCTTTAGAGATTGGCAAGTAGGTTATGCCTCAGCGATCTCAATGGTCCTCTTCTTCGCGATGATGATGATCTCTCTCCTGCAGTTTAAGTTTTCGAAAACAAGCCCCTAATAGAGGAGGAAAGATGAGAAAAAGCCCAACGAGAGAATACTTTTATCTAGGACTAACGGCGCTTATTGCTTTCCTGTGGGCACTGCCCATGCTCTGGGTTATGTTACTGTCGCTAAAATCCAATGAAACTCTGAGACAATCTTCTTCCAACCTTTTTGTTCCCTACCCTTTGACGTTAGAAAATTACCAAACACTTTTCCAGGTATCTGAGACTTCGCGATGGCTTTTAAATAGCTTTATCGTTTCCGCTTCGATGACCATCCTCACTTTGGTGTCTTCTTCACTCGCCGGTTATGCGCTCGCGCGAATCAATTTTTTTGGAAAAAAATCATTTTTTTTATTGTTTCTTTCCGGAATGATGATTCCAGAACAAGCTATTTTACTACCCCTTCATTCCATCTTTTCTGAATGGGATTTACATAACACTTACACAGCCTTGATTTTTCCTCATTTGGCGGTTCCTTTCGGGGTTTTACTTATGACTCAGTTTTTTCAAGCAATTCCGAGAGAACTGGAAGAAGCCGCCGAGTTGGACCATGCAAGTAGATTTAAGATATTTTTTACAATCATCTTGCCACTTTCACAACCAGCCCTCACTACTTTGGGCATTTTTACGTTTCTCTATGCTTGGAACGATTTTCTCTGGCCTTTAGTTTCAGCAACAGAATCTCGAATGTACACAGTGACTGTAGGACTCTCATCTTTGCAGTGAAACTTCGCGCAGTCAGAAGGGCTTGGGTTCTTAATGTCAACAGCAGTTTTTGCAAGCATTCCAATGACTATACTTTACCTTTTCTTCCAGCATTACTTGATACGAGGTATTTCACTGGGAATTTACAAATAATGGCTATCTTGAATAGAAAACTCCAGTGGAGTGCATTTTTTATATTTCTTTGCCTTGTCATATATTTCCGGCTGACTCCCATCAAAAAGTCACAACTTCCTAATATTAAGGTGACTGAGCTGACCCTTTCTCGCTTTTTTGGTAGCTGTACCGATCAGTATTCAGACGTCACTGACCTTTCTCGCGCGGAAGGGGAATGTGGAATTATCCAAGTGCTTACCAATAAGTTTAACGCAGAAAATAAGATTGGCGCATTTGTTAAAACTCAAACGACTGAATGGAGTGCCTACTATAATCAC
>JBDSKY010000428.1:0-4832 GCA_039916675.1 Bdellovibrionia bacterium | reverse complement strand
GGTTGACGAAGTCTTGAAACAAGAACTTGCAACCCTTGGCTCGATCGATACGCAGCAGCTGGGAGGCGTACAGCCGATCGCGGAGATGCTCAATGTCATGGATAAGACAAGTGAACAAAATATCATGGCAAGGGTTGAGGAAAAAGATCCTCAGTTGGCAGAAGATATTCGAAAGCTTATGTTTGTGTTTGAAGACATCACCTTTATTGATGACCGAGGTATTCAGTTGATCCTGAAGGAAATGCCTAACGATAAGTTGGTTATTGCCCTAAAAACGGCACCCGAGGAAATTAAGGAAAAGGTTTACAAAAACATATCAAAAAGAGCTCAGGAGCTCTTGAAGGATGATCTAAACGCCATGCCTCCGGTTAGAATATCAGACGTAGAAAGTGCCCAACAGCTAGTGATAAATATTGCTAAGAGACTCGAAGCAGAAGGCAAGATTGTTGTAAGCCGAGGAGGCGATTCTGACGCCCTTGTATAGAGAGTTTCAAAGTCGGGCTTAAATGTTCAGAATTACCTAGGGAAGACTATGTCTAATTTTAAAATAACGGATTTCAAAATCAAAGGTGAGGCGAATAAGAAGGAACGAATCACCATCACAGAACTGGACCCAGATGTCGACCAACACGTAGATCGGTTCACAGTTAGCTCCTTTAAGAAATCTGGCGTGAACAACTATGCGGAAAACGCGGACAAATTTGGCCCGCTAGCGGTGACAGATCCTGGACGAGCTGTTCGTAGTCAGAAAGATAGGCGTTTTAGCTTAAATCCCTTGTTGCGTGATCCGCTGTCTGTGGAGCAGGAAGAGCAGCGAGCGATTGATGAAAAAGTGAGAATTTTAGTTGAGAACGTGTCGGTCGAAGCTAGGAAAGAAGGGGAAGAAGCTGGTTACCAGGAAGGCTTAAAGAGGGGAACCGAAGAGGCAATAAATAAAGTTGGGGAACAAGCCGATGCGAGTCTTCTGAAATTTCAACAAATGGTAGTTGAACTGGAAAACGTTAAGACTGATGTGTTCCGTGCAAATGAAGATTTTCTAATTTCCCTTATTTTTCGAATTGCCAAAATGGTAACCCTGAAAGACCTATCCGTAGATCGGGACTATATACTCAGGTTGACAAAAGATTTGGTGGAAAGTGCCGGCGTTCATAACAATACAGTTCTCAAGATTAATGCTGAGGACGAAAAATTTATTACGTCAATAAGGGAAAATCTTTTCAAAACTTTTGGGGAAATGCGCAATTTGAACATAGAAGTTTCGAGTAAAGTGGCACGGGGAGGGTGCCGGATTGAAACTGAATGGAGCGCAATTGACGTGAATGTCGAGGAAGAGTTTAAAAGAATCGAAGAGTCGCTCCTAGCCAAAACTGCCGGTGGACAGTGACTTGGAAAATTAATAATAGCCTGTATGAAGATAGGCTTGCTCAAACCTTACTCTATACAAAAGCTGGTAAGATCACTAAATCTATCGGTTTAGTTTTTGAAGCCCATTTGCCGGGCGCCTCAGTAGGGAGCTTGTGCCGGATTCTTTCGTCAAATGAATCTGATTCGGACCAAGGGTTTGATGCCGAAGTAATAGGATTTCGAGATAAACGAGTTTTGCTCATGCCATTCGAGGATGCTCCAGGCGTGAACAATGATAGTTTAGTTGTTCTAAAAAATCGTATTTCCACTGTGAGTGTCGGAAGTCCTTTAATAGGACGTGTCTTGGATGGACGAGGTGTTCCTATCGATGGCAAGGGTCCCTTAGTGTCTGCTCTTGGGCGGCTGGAGGAGCGCGGACTTTATCAGAAGCCTTCCCACCCTCTGGAAAGACAGAAAGTACAGGACCCGCTAGATCTTGGAATTCGTTCCATTAACGGATTATTGACGTGTGGCAAGGGCCAACGTTTAGGAATAATGGCTGGATCAGGAGTGGGAAAATCTGTTTTGCTCGGAATGATGGCTCAGCACACGATGGCCGATATTAATGTGATCGCATTAATAGGTGAAAGAGGGCGAGAGGTTCGGGAGTTTATTGAAAATGACCTTGGCCCCGAGGGTTTAAAGAAATCAATAATTATTGTCTCTACTTCGGATAAATCCCCTCTTTTGAGGATGAGAGGGGCATTTCTTGCTGCCACGGTAGCAGAGTATTTTCGCGATCAGGGGAAAGACGTGCTTTTTTTAATGGATTCAGTCACCCGCTTTTGTATGGCTCAAAGAGAAATCGGACTCTCGTTAGGGGAGCCTCCGGCCTCACGAGGTTACACACCGAGTGTGTTTTCCACTATTCCAAAGCTTTTGGAGCGGGCGGGTATGGCCCCAGTTCAAGGAAGTATCACAGGGCTGTTTTCGGTATTAGTGGAAGGGGACGAGTTGGACGACCCAATCGCCGATGCTGTGAGATCCATTTTGGATGGCCACATCATTCTCAGTCGACAGATAGCACAAAAGAATCATTTCCCGGCCGTAGATATTCTACAGAGCACAAGTCGGGTAATGAGAGCGGTAGTAGGTGAAGATCAGCTCAGATGGGCTGGGCAAATCAGGGAATGGATTGCCGCTTATCGTCAGGCAGAAGATCTGATTAATATTGGCGCCTACGTAAAAGGCAGTAATCCTAAGGTGGATCAAGCGGTTGCAGTCATGGATCGTATCAATGAATTTCTTAGGCAAGGTATTAATGAGAAAGCAACTCTAGCTGATACTTTGGCTTCCATGCATTCGATTGTCCGTTACGGAGAATCTATTCTCCAGGACCCCGGAAAAACATCGGAAAATAGAGCCGGGTCCGCTATTGCCGGTAGGGTCAAATTTTGACGGAACCGCTACTCTAAGAATAGTGGCAATTTTTGCCAGTACCGGGAAAAACATTCAGTCTTGTAAAATAAATTCGAAAGAGTGAAAATTTAAATAAGAAATGAAGAAATTCAATTTTAGATTTCAAACAGTCCTTCAAGTGAGAAAGATACGCGAAAGAGAATTTCTCAGACAGCTGTCACGCACTCAGAGAGCACATCAAGAAGAATTAAATAAAAAATCACAATTAGTTCTCCAGTTGGAAAAGGCTTTCGGCAGACGGGAGAACTTAGGCAGCGTGAATGAGGATATAGTTTCATTTTATTTAGAAGATAATTTTGTTCTTGGGACAAAGCAAAGAATTTTGCAATCAGAAAAAGCCATATTGCGCGCTAGCAAAGCGGTTGAACGGGCTCTGCAGACTTATCTTTTAGCAAAACGTCAGAGTAAAATTATAGAGACATTGTTAGAGAAGGCTCAAAAAGAGTATCGACAGGCGTTCAGGAAAAATGAAGAAAAAGAGATGGACGAAATGCTTGTCATGCGAACCAGATTGACCAAGGAGGGCTTTGAAATTGATTCAAATGAATAGCCTTTCTCAGGGCATAATGCTTTTATTGTTATCCAGCTTGGCTGTCGGGTTTCCCAACGTCTTGGCTGCCGAGGATGAACACAAAACCGGGGAGAGTGAAAGTAAAGAGGGACATAAGAGTCCAGAACCCAAAGCTGAAAAAGCCTTGAGTCGTCCTAAAAGTACTTCGTCACATGGAGCAGCAAGAGTAAATGGGTCTAATGACCTAACCCCAGGCAATAACTGCATAGTAGACCATGTTGTACTTGATGATTTGAAACGGGCTAAAGAAGAACTGGACGAGCGGAAGAAAGACATAGCAATTAAAGAATCGGATTTAAAAACCCGCGAAAAAGTAATTGCGGACGAGCTTCAGCAGCTTGAGAAAATTCGCGACGACATAGCTCACACCAATGATCAAAAAGCTAAGGAAAAGGAAGCTCGGGTAACCAAGTTAGTCGATACCTTTCTTACAATGAGTCCAAAGTCGGCAGCAAAAGTGCTCGCTGGTTTGGATGATTCTTTAGCGGTTTTAGCGATCTCTCAAATGGATACTCTTCGCCTAGCCAAAATTATGAATAATATGGATCCGAAAAGATCCTCCAAATTGTCGGAGTTACTGGCCGGGGTAAAAGGGCATAAGGAACGAGTTGTGGCTAAAAAGGGAGGGGGATAAATGCAAGGCTTAAGCAAAATACAGGCTAGCGGAATAAAAGATCCTCACTCAAAGTCAGGGGTTTTTCCAAAAAAATTAAAAGCTCCGAAAGAAGAGGAGTTTGAATCGCAGCTTAACCAAACGAATGTTCCAGGAGTCTTTCCAAATAATCCACCGGCGATTCAATCACAGAATAATATTAACTTGGAAGTGGATTATAGCCAGTTAGGCACCCCTAAGGGCCAAAAAGGCGCTATTTCGGATTTAGAAGAATCAGAAATTGGAAAATCCAAAGAATATAACATCGGAGATTTTGGCAAGACACAATCTAGAATCCCAACAAGACCTTCTGCCGCAAAGTTAGGACAAATAGATCCTGGAAGTTTTTTAAAAACGAATTCAGCAAATCAGGAAAAGTCGGGGGTTTTGAATTTTAATCCGGAAGATTCAGAATTAGGAAAGCTGAGTTTGGAGGATCTAAAAGAATCCGGCGCGGCCAAGATAGACTGGGCCAAGCTAGCTTCGGCCAAATTAAGAAATGCAGATTCACAAAATTTAAATGATCCAAAGGCTCCAAAACTAGAAGAAAAAGTAACCAACAATCCAGATTTGAAAAATCCCGGCTTGAGTAATATGGGCGGAACTGCTGCTCTAGATGTGCCCGCTCTTCAGCAAGATCCCGCTGTTACGGTAACCTATACGCCGATAGAGAAATCAGATCTAACCACCAATCCGCAATTAGGAGTATCCGACAGACTTTGGTTCCCCGTGCAAGGATCTGTCAATACCTTCGATAGTGTTGATGGGCCCGAGATTAACCCTGCT
>JBDSKY010000427.1:0-2553 GCA_039916675.1 Bdellovibrionia bacterium | reverse complement strand
GCTTATTGGGTCCGTTGTTTCCACAAATAACAACGTTGATACCATTATGGTCAGTTTTAGAAACTTAGGCACATCGTCGTTTGTGGCCAATCTTTGGCGGTCAGATACGGCATCGGGATGGGCAGATGTAACCGTTAGAGTGGATTGGATACTGATCAAAATATGAACCCTAAGATCCTACTAGTCGACGAAGAAGACAGCTATCGTCAACTGCTAAAGATTGCATTGGAAGGCGCAGGATACAGAGTTGTTACAGCTCCCAACGGTAAGATCGCCAAAAGCCTAGTCGCAATCTACGAGGACTTCGCCGCCTGCATCACGGAAATTCATATGCCCGAAGTAGATGGGTTAGACCTGCTCTATTTTATTATGCAGACTCGGCCTATGCCAGTGATTTTACTCAGCGGTGATTCTGAGCTCCAAGATCCCGAGGAACCTACAGCGCTTGGAGCTGCTAGACTACTGAAAAAACCTTTTAAAAAAGAAGTACTTTTAGCCGCCCTTGAGGAATGCCTGAAAACAGGCGTAGCGAATTTAAAGCCAGTACAATCGGAAAATGAAACCGTTGATAAAGACGAAGACTATTCCCGAATCTACCTACAAGATTTCATCAGCGGTAGAGAACTCCAATACGACATTTATATTCGTTTAACGGCACAGAAATATCTCAAAGTAGCCCACCAAGGAAGTAGCTTCAGTTTTGAAGAGTTAAATATCTACAAGGCTCGAAACATAGAATACCTCTACATGAAGAAAGAGGATTTTAAAAAATACATCGGCTTCAACGTCTCCCTGTCTGGTATGGTAACGTCATCGGTATCTCTACCTAAAGCCAAAAAGATCCAATTCATTAAGCACACTACCGAAATCATTTCAGCCCAACTTCATCTCGAAGGAGTGGATGAAGCAAGCTTCGATAATGCCAAATCGGTCATGGGTTCCGCCCTCTCCGTAATGAGCGATTCCGATGAGATGGTCAGTATGTTGACCATGCTGAATTCCGCATCGGACACAACTTATTCCCATAGTATTGGTGTGAGTTTTTACGCGACTATGTTAGCCAAAGCCGTAGGAATGAATTCACCTTTAGAACTCTTTAAGGTTTCCATGGGCGGAATGCTCCACGACATTGGAAAAAAAGAACTTCCCCCCGAAATTATAAATCGGCCCAGACACCTTCTTACTGCTGAGGAAATCAAGATTTACGAAACTCACACCATCCGTGGAGCTCAAATCTTAAGCAAACTTCCTTTCGTGCAAGGCGACATTATAAAAATAGTTTCCCAACATCATGAAAACTGCTTAGGCCTAGGCTATCCAGCCAATCTACGGAAAGACTACATTCATCCACTAGCAAGATTAGTTTCGGTCGCAAATGAATTTTGCAATCTAGCGGTCCGAGGTCCAGATTCCCCGCCTCTCTTGCCGAGCGAGGCCATTGAAAGAATGTCCTCGATCTACTTAGATACTTTAGACCCAGTATTTTTCGTAGCATTAGCCAAAATTTTTAATTTCCAACTCGACCCTTCCTATCATGACGCACAACGCAGAAATATTCGAAGCAGTACATCGACTCAAGCTGATTGACAACTGTCGCTTCCCAAGTTACAGAAAACATTAAAAGGAAGAGGGAAAAAAATGAAAAAACTATTAGTCGCATTCTCACTCATTACATCTGTAGCTGCACTGACAACACTACCTGCTCTTGCAGACGGAAATCCAACATTTAGAGAATTGGCAAAGGAATACCGCCATTCGTTTAAATCTAGCTTTCATGATGCTAAAAAGTCGAGTTGTGTTGAAGTTTATGAAACAGGTCACAGCAATAAAACTGATTTTGAATTTAGCAGAAAAGGTTTTACCTTCACTGCTGCCGAAGTCGGTCAAGCTGATACAGATGCTAAAATTAAATACACGTTTACTCCTAACTTTTGGCGAACTGGCTATATCGCAAAAGGGGAACGAAACGGTACAAGTTTTAGATTACATGCACGTGAAACATTGACCGGAAACTTCATTATTAAAATGACAATGATGGATCTCGGATTGATGGAACGTCCAATCGGCTACATTAAATGCACTATTGAGAAGTAATTCTCATTTAAGTAAAAAAGGGCGCTTTCGAGCGCCCTTTTTTTTAAAGAAATCGTTCGGAGAATTCACCGTTCTGATAGGTAAATAATTTCTTCTGGGTATCCACTTCTGTTTCTACATTGACAGGGCGCTTCCAAATATCCGTCAAAGCCCGCATCGTTTCACGAGACCACTTCACATCTAAATCCAACCCTTGGTGTTTATGCTGCAGTAGCAACTCACCCTTATTCTGAAAGTTACCATCGGCTACGTAAATAAACGGTTGACCCAAATTCGAGATTTGAAAGAGAGTTTTCTCCTTCACCCGTTTAAAATCACGGTCTGCAATCTCGTATTGGTTGGTACGGCGATTGAAAGCATAGGTATAAAGCTTAAATCGTTCGACAAATTCCTCTGTGAGGTATTCGTCGATAAATGTGATGTCATTACAAACCCGCCGTACTTCAAATATTTTCTGAT
>JBDSKY010000426.1:0-7740 GCA_039916675.1 Bdellovibrionia bacterium | reverse complement strand
CAAGCTTTGTGCGGCCGCCGCTGCAAATGTGGCCCAGATTACTGAAACAGCCGTGCTCTCAAAGGACTCAATAATTTTTTTTCTTACGTCGTGATCCAAGGGAATTTTATCAGCCATCCAAGCCATAAATCTCTGCCCATCCAATAGAAAGAAGAAGCAGGCGATCAATGCCAACGTAATTTGCAAAAGGATTTTAGGAACATTCGCTGCTATAGAGAGTACTTCCGCGCTCACTCCTTTTCCAGCTCCTTGAACCCAACCTCGAGCTTGTTTTTCCAATGCCTCCGGACTATCAATAAACATTTGTACCGGCCTCCAGTTTCCTATTCGATCCAAAATCGAGTGCGGAGACAGGAGATCGTTTTCAGCAACTTCATGTCCTAGAGCTATTCCTTGTTTAATCGCAAGGTTCAAGAACATAGCAAGAGGTACAATAACTAGCAAAGCAAGGCCCAGTGTAGTTAGGGCAGCGGCTAGTTTTGGCTTATGGAGACGTTGTTTCAATTTTTTATAGGAACCCGTAGACAGTAAGGCTAGAATTCCGCCCATAATTAGGGCTAGCAAATAGGGCAGAACCATTTGAAATGTAATACCCAAGGCAAGAATAAGAATAGCCAGGAACGTTACAAGGGTCGTGTGATTTTGATGTCGGTGTTCGGGATGTTGCGGCTCAGTTTTCATAAACTTTTTTTCCTGCACCTTTCACGAGCAAAGGCTCCGTTTTATCTTTAGAACAGGTTGAACTTCGGCGATACGAGTCACAGTGTTTTACAAAAATTATTTAATTATAACTGGGCTATCTACTCAAGAAACAATCTGCGATTTTATCCTTTTTTGCAAACTTTAAAAATATCTATAAATTTACGCTAGCCTCACAAGCCCACTATCTGGCGATTTCTGACAAAGGAGAATTCGGAGAGTAACGTGACCAGCTCATTAAAACTTTATACGTCGCTCCACCCACAATTAATCCGACAAACCATGCAAAATGATAAAGCCCATTGAGCCAATTGGGAAACTTATTTGCATCGATCAGCTGGAGTGCAGTCATGAAGCCTGGGACATTAGGAAGAATTCCAACTAAGAGCGCAATAATTGCAGCGTGATTGAATCCGTTTGAATACCAATATTGTCCGCTTCCTTGGTAGAGGTGATCCAGATTTACCTTTTTATCTCTCACCAAAAAATAATCTACAATCAGGATTCCTCCAATGGGTCCAAGTAAACTGGAATATGCGATCAGCCATTTGAAAATATATCCACTCGGATCAGCGATGAGTTTCCAGGGTAGGATAAGCAGACCTAATACCCCGGTAATGTAGCCACCCATTTTAAAATCAATTTTTGAGGGAGCGAGATTGGAAAAGTCATTGGCCGGGCTGACAATATTTGCGGCAATGTTAGTGGCCAGTGTGGAAATTACTACCACTACCATCGCAAAAGTGACCAATAACGGAGAATCAAAAGATCCTGCAAGCACTACAGGGTCCCAGATCATTTTTCCAAAAATAAGAGTTGTCGAACTTGTTACCACCACTCCAATAAACGCAAAAATAGTCATGGAGGTAGGTAATGCAAGGGTCTGCCCAAGAATTTGGGCACGCTGGGAAACAGCATAGCGAGTGAAATCTGGAATGTTCAGACTGACCGTAGCCCAAAAACCCACCATTCCGGTAAGTGCCGGAAAAAAGAAGGTCCAAAAGTCTGCATTCGTTTGAAATTTTGAAGGTTGATCTAAGATGGGACCAAGCCCCTTGGCCGCCCAGATAGCCCAAGCCAGAAGCATAAAGGCAACGATTGGAAGAAAAATGGATTTAAAGATCAGAAGCTTTTTGATGATATCAATGCCCTTGTAAATCAAAAACATATTCAGCGCCCAAAATAGAATAAATGTAATTGCGGGCCCAGTTTCTAATCCCATCCACGCAGGAAAGATTTGTGCTAACTCGGCAAACCCCGGGAAAAATTTCTTCACAATTTGAAAAATTGCGAATCCACCAATCCAAGTTTGAATTCCAAACCAACCACAGGCCACAATTGCACGCAAGATGGCTGGAATATTTGCCCCTCGAACGCCAAAGCTCAATCGCGCAAATACCGGGAATGGAATTCCGTATTGCGCGCCGACATGTCCGTTCAAGACCATAGGTATCAGCACAATCAGATTTCCCAAGAATACCGTCAAAACTGCTTGCCACCAATTCATTCCACCTTCGAGGAGAGAACTGGCCAGCATATAAGTGGGAATGCAAAAGCACATGCTGATCCATAGTGCCACGTAGTTATAACTATTCCAGGTGCGTTGGGATTCTGGGATAGCCGCTCTGTTTCTTAAATTTTGACGCCCATGCTCCAGGCCTATAGAGGCTTTGCTTTATACCCGCATTTAGGTTATCCAACCTAGTACTTCCTTGGAATATCTCTATTTTTAATCGGACTGAATTCTAGTGAAGTTTTAGAAAGTGTATTTGTTAATCTTTAATAGAAAGAAGAAAAAATGGAAAATAAAACCAGCGAAAACAAATTTAAATTATCTGATTTGACCAACCTTGAGCTCATCCGTGGTGAGTTACAACTTCAAGCACATCTTTTCAAAGAAGATGTCAAAGCGGACTGGGAAAAGGTTGAAAAAGAATGGAATCATTTGAACTCTGAAGTTCAACATGTCAAAGCAACGGCCAAGGATTCCATGAAAGAAGTTAGCGCAGCAACAAGCCTACTTTTTCAAGCTGTCCATGATGGTTATGTCAAGATTAAGGATTCTATTAAATAACTGAAGCGTCAGTAAAGGTTGCCGGCTTCTTTGTATTTTATTATTTAAGTAATATAACACCGAAGCCGGCAATTTTATAGAAATTGAAAAAATTCCGCCTTTGGAAATCCTTAGTTTAGAAAAATTGACAACTGAATCAACGTAAGTGTGATTCCGATCGTAGAATTAGGTGCGGTCCCCGGCATGTATTCGATGGAAAAAGAAGGCGAATACGAAATATTAGAGGCCAGCTCATATCTGCGGCCGTAAAGAAGACTCGCTACATAGGTGCTAGCACCCTGGCCTCCGCTGCGAAAGAGTGCGACGCCATTATCAAACCGTAAATAGCTTGATTTTCGAAAGTTCTCTGAAAAATTATAGACGATGCCCGCAGTAATCCTAGATACGATCGTCGTCCCATCGGTAGGTTGGTCGTCATACGCTTTTTGCGGGAGTAGGAGACTGAGTGAAGGCGTGAAGGTAAACTCAAACCCATGTTTCCAAAAATAGCCGAAGGACGGATTTAGAATCCCGACCAGAAGACCCGTGCCTAGACTACTCCCCAAAAGGCTTCCCTGTAGATTCACAGTGCCACCCATTCCTACCGCAGCAAAATGACCCAGGCTTCCTGACCAAAATTCGAATTTTGGGTTTGTGGTGACTTCGTCCACGCTTGGAGACGGTGTGACAATAGGAGCATCTAGAGGGACGAGGGGGGGCTTGACATCCGTCGGCTTTATGATCTCAGGAATTGCAGTGGGTGTAGTTTCAATCGGTGGTTCAGCTGCCCAGGTATTGACAGCAAAGAAATAGAGCCCGGTAATTAGGATAGTGGAAATGTTGCGATATTTCATATGGAGAGTTCCTTATAGTTTGGCTTGGATACTATGAATTCTGCTTAGAACCTTTTGAATGAGGTAGTTGCGAAGATAGGGGTTAAGCGCCGCCTCTACTTGGGCATCAGTTACCCTCTTTAGCGTTTGTGTTAAGGTCGGCTCACTTTGTAAATAAAGGATCACTGCGTCGAGAGTAGGGGGTGGCACAGGGGGTGTGGCTTCGTCTCGGAAGGATCTGCCATTATCGATTGCAACGATACGGTTTGAGGTAGCACGGTAGAGCCAGTTCCCCGAATGTCGATCACAATTATTATTGATATAATCTAGAATCAGCATTCTTCTAAATCCCACTAAATTGAGATCATAGCCAATTGCTGTCGTATCTTTAACAAAATATTGGGCCGATCCCACACCTACGCCTGGAACCACTCTGCGAAGAGTTGTTGGAACTACATTGAGTTGGAGGAGGGCATCCATTGAGTAAGCCGCCATTTCGGCATTGGCGTCGCTAAGAGAAAATCCTGTGAGAATTGGGATTCCAGCGTTCTCGTTGCGCCCTGTAGGCTCTTCAAACGGAAATGGAATCTGTTTGATTTTGACTACTGCTCCGATTCCTTGATCGCAAGCGAGAACGACCTTTTGGGTCACTCCAGTCAGTTCGCTCTTAGTTTGGTTACAATTGCCCTGAGTGAGTACCTGAGAGAGGGTCGCCTGCAATTGGGCTGCTTTTGCCGTATCAGAGCTGTCTCTAGCTTGCCAGATATCTTCTTGGATTTCCGTACCGTTGAGTGAAGATGTTGCAAGGGTAAAGCTTTGGGGAGATCCACAGCCCCCAATTGCTATTAGGGGAAGGAACAAAAGATTCAATCTCACTAAGATATTCATTCTTAGATTGTAGAGTTAAAGAAACCAACGAGCAATGAAGATTTACTTTTGAGCCTTATCTAAGAATCTCTTAAGCTTTTCCAAGACCTTATCGTTGGTATTTTCAAAATATTTGAACGAAACATGGAAGGGACGGTAAGAATTGAGATTAAAGACGTGACTATCAATATTAAAGAGTACCGTTCCAAATTCTTCAGTGTCCAGTGCATCAGGCGAGTACAAAATCTCACGACCTGAAACCTCTTTCAATTTGGCAAAAATCTTCTGCATATGATCCATTGCAATATCATCATAACCAAATAGACGGTTCATCACTTTGATGAGATTGGTATAGTTGCCGTAAAGGTGCGTTTTCCTTTCTCTTAGGTAGTGAACCTTTCTATTCAGTTCCAACTCCTCGATTCCCTCGTTCAGTTCGGATACTACCTGGATCCATTCACTGGCAGCGGTTTTTGAATTATGCTCCTCAGGGCTAGGGTAGGCTCGATAGAAAGCAATTAGTTTACCATTCAAATTCGGATAGTGGTTTGCCTTCATTGATTCGAGAATCCGATAGTCGAATTGCCCTGTTCCCGGATTGAACGAAATGAGATTAAGGATGTTATGAAGCGCATTTTCTCCGCAGTCCGGAAAATGGCGTTGAATCCACCGATTTTTGAAGAATGCCGAAATGAATGAAGTTTTGATTCTCTGGTAATCGTCTAGGGTGTAGTAGTCTTGGTAGAACTCATCGGTGAGATTCTTCAATTGTTTTGCTTTGAGCGCACCCCCGTCTCGCATTACTTCGAGATAGTCTTTGAGGTCAGATTTCCGGTTGTATTTGCACCAGAGGTAGCGCAGGAGTAACGGCCGTGTGTAGCTATTGCCCTGCAGTCTCTGATGGGTATTTTGCTCATCCTGATAGAAGGTCTCGGCTAAAGTCTCAGTTAACTCATCCAGGCGGGTTTGGTAGTCCTGGTTGTCAATATCATTGGAGTCTTTCAAATAAGAAAGCTTCTCCTTTGATTTTAATATTTTCTGATATTTCGGTACGCCTTTCTTCATTTCCTCATATTGATTGAGCAATGAAGTACGGGCCTCAGTTAAATCGGCCAGGTCCGTTTGGTAAAGGGTAGGATTTTTTTTTGACTCGGAACGCAGTTTTTTTATTTTTCGATCGAGAGCGGTAGTGTTTTGTTCTTTGAATGCTTCTGCTGCTGCTGACTGAAGGGCTGATTCAGCAAGAAGTCTATCGGCCTCGTCAAGTTCTCTTTCAGCTTCTCAAACTCTAAAAATATTCGAGCAATGCTGGCAGAAGAAAGATGAGCTGCAGGGTTTTTTGAAAGATGCGTTGGGAATACTTCCCCTCCCGGAACGGGTGAAAATAACAATTGGACGAGCCTAATTTCAGGTCTCTCAAATTCTTCCTTCTGATTTAAAAGGCTTTGAACCCAACTTTCGTCCTGGTTCAGGCCGATCAGGGGAGAGTAAATATGATACTTTGCTTGAAAGAGTTCATCGATCCCTTTGATATGGGAAACAGGTAAAGCAGCCTGTAAACTGCTTGAGAAGCCTACTATGGCAAGGCTGGCAATCCTAAATTGTATTAACAGTGATTGAACTGTCATCTAACCGCCTTTGAAGTAAAAAAGTATAATAAATCATCTTGCGCCGCATCAAATATCATGATGCACCGAGTCTCACAACTGTTTATCAGGCATTTTTTAGAGGCCTTTTTAAGAAATCGAGAAAATTCCAAATCTTTTGCGGCATTCGGCGGGTCCTCGTACCTCGAGAGTCTGTATGTTTGCGACAATTATTGGAATTTCGGTATAGGAGGGGCAAACTGAGCTTCCCGCCCCCTAGGTGGAACTGCTGGATTACCCCAAGATTTAAAAATATTTCTTAGTTCTAAATAATATATCAATGACTATACTAAATACTATGAAACCCCGCTGTTGGACCCTGCTTTTCCTCGTATTCCATCTCCAAGCATGCTCCACCATCGCTTATGCTGAGGCTCTTCCCCTCATTCCCCTCCTTCAGCCATCAAGCGTCTGTGTTAAGGAAGCTAACTCAAAACAAAATAGTTCAAAGCATGGAAAATCAGGTACGTGGTCATGGCCTGGGACAGTTCGGTTCATCGCATTTCTTATTTTAACAGGACTTCTGTTGAATGCGTCTGAAACTAAAGATACTATGCGCAATTACAATCCTCAAAGCGGTTATGGAAATTCTAACTGCTTAGTACCATCGTATGTGCCGCAGCAAAACGCTGTATACAATTTAGCGGATCAAATTAATAATATTCTTGGAAAATCAAAATTAGTCGCTTTCCCTAGGTTACCTACTCAGGATGAATTTGAATGTGAAATCGACCTTCTTACACACGATACGGGGGTTGATCCTTTTTGGCGCTTTAGTATGAAAAATAAGAAAAGCTGTGTCGGCTTCGGATTAGACTTCACAGAATGTTCCGCAATTTATCATTATACTGTTCAAACGTATAGAAAACTTAATGAAAATTTGAGAAAGCATCCAGTCGACAAAGTAGAATTTTGGGCGTTCGAAGCTATGTTGTCCAAAGCTTTGAATAAATTACCTGCCCACGAAGGGTGGACATTACGGCGAGATAGATCCCTTTCTCCGGCAGAAGCTCGTACATTGTTTTGTGTTGGAGAGGCAATCAATTTTTCAACATTCATTAGCACTACTAAAGGGTCGGCCCCTCTTGACGAGGAATTTTCTTCCGCTCAAGTTGTCTTTAAAATTCACTCGAAAAGCGGACGATCTATTAAAGATCTTTCGCGCTTTCCAAAGGAAGATGAAGTACTTTTTCAGCCTAGTACCTCTTTTAAAGTGATTGATATTTTGTCTACGGAGGACCCTCAGGCTACTGAGCGAATTACGATAACTCTGGAAGAAGTAGACATAGTTGGTCGCTCGATCTCCAAGCCCTCCGATGGAGGATATGTTCGCAAGATTGGAAATTAACAATGATCGAATATTCTATTGTGATCCTGGCTTCATTGAACCGCTTTCTATTTCCACAAGCAGCTATATGGCCGCCAAAAGGTTTTGCGGTGCCTTTTAGGCTTTGGAAAATAAGCGCTTCTCAAAAATCACGGGACCCAGTGGGATTGAGGCAATAGCCCACGAACTCACTAATTTTGGAAACGTCCATTTGAGCCGTTTTGATAAAGTGATAGATGTATAGATATACATAATAAATAAAATACCATGAAGGGTTCCGGCAAGTCTGACGGCCTCGGGGAGTCCAGCGAAGTA
>JBDSKY010000425.1:0-3390 GCA_039916675.1 Bdellovibrionia bacterium | reverse complement strand
ATTGATGATCTTGTTTCGATCATTATGACTTGTTTAGTAAACGAGAAAATTATAGGTCCAGTTAACGCCTGCGCTCCGAACCCAGTCACTAATCAGGAGTTCACGGAAAAGCTCGCAAGTTGTTTGCATAAGCCAAGTATCCTTAAAGTTCCAAGTCCATTTTTAAGAGCAGCAGTAGGAGAAGTTGCACAGGCCTTATTATCAAGCCAAAGAACGATTCCCGATAAGCTAAAGTCTTTAAACTTCTACTTCAAGTATCCTAGGATAGATTTGGCTCTGCGGGCTATTTTTGCTGATAGTTATGCCTTAGGGTATAATGAGTTTTTAGGCCAAAGTTGGATTTCTAAGCCGATAGAGGAAGTTTTTGAATTCTTTGCATCGGCTTCTAATTTAGAAGCAATTACTCCCCCTTGGTTAAAATTTAAGGTTTTGTCCCAGTCCACATCGAATTTACAAAAGGGGACTCTCATTAAGTATGGTTTGAAACTCCATGGATTACCTATGAAGTGGAAAACAGAGATCAGCCAATGGAACCCCCCGTTAAATTTCGTAGATACGCAGCTCCAAGGGCCTTATAATTTTTGGCAACACACCCACAGCTTTCGGTCGCTGAATGGCGGGACTTTAATTGAAGATCGAATTCTTTATCGTCTTCCGATGGGGATTGTGGGTGGACTGCTTGCAGGCCCTTTTGTTAAAAATGATATAAAGCAAATTTTTGCGTACCGATCGAAAAAGATTTTTGAAGCGCTTAGCCTACGTCTTTAAAGTCAGCGTCGATTACTTCGTCATCCTGCTTTTTATCTTTATCAGCGGGGCCTCCTTCTTTTCCTTCCTCTGGTTTCTGGGTTTTCGGTGCTTCACCTTCGGATGCAGCAGTTTTGTAGATTTGCTCTGCCATTTTATTTGCCGCCGAAGTAAGGTGCTCGGTGACTGTCCTGAGTTCTCCAATCTCATGGGTGTCCAAGTGCTTGCGGGCCTCAAGAACGGCCTCCTCGACCTGTCTCTTAATATCGTCGCCGACTTTTGCGTTATTTTCTTTTAGAGTTTTTTCAGTTGTATAGATTAGGCCATCTAAGGTGTTGCGGGCGCTGACCCGTTCTTTACGTATTTCGTCCTCTGCACGGTGAGCTTCCGCTTCCTTTTGCATTCGTTTGATTTCCATTTCATTGAGTCCGCTGGATGCCGTGATTTGGATGGATTGTTGTTTTCCGGTTCCAAGGTCTTTAGCGCCAACATGAACAATGCCATTGGCATCAATATCAAAACTGACTTCGATTTTAGGTGTTCCTCGTGGCGCAGACGGAATTCCCACGAGATCGAACCGTCCGAGTGATTTATTGTATTCTGCAAAATCTCGTTCACCTTGCAGTACGTGGATAGTCACTGCCGGTTGGTTGTCTTCAGCAGTTGAAAAAACTTGGGATTTTTTGACGGGAATTGTGGTGTTTTTTTCAATAAGTTTAGTAAATACTCCCCCTAATGTTTCGATCCCTAAGGAGAGGGGAGTAACATCCAATAACAAGACATCTTTGACCTCTCCACGGAGCACTCCACCTTGGATTGCCGCGCCTACTGCGACAACTTCATCTGGATTTACGCCCTTGTGAGGGTCTTTACCGAAAAGAGCTTTAACTTTTTCTTGGACTTTGGGCATCCGGGTCATGCCGCCGACTAAGATAACTTCGTCGATCTTGGTTTTTTGAATGCCTGCATCTTTTATACAGGTTTCACAGGGCGCCACCACTTTGTCTATTAGGTCGTGCACTAGGGACTCTAGCTTAGCGCGCGTCAGCTTTACATTTAAGTGCTTGGGGCCGTTTTGATCGGCAGTGATAAAGGGCAAATTGATATCAGTTTCTAAGCTATTGGAGAGTTCAATTTTGGCCTTTTCTGCTGCTTCTTTGAGTCGTTGAAGAGCCATTCTATCTTTACGCAGATCGATGCTAGTTTCTTTTTTAAAATCTTCGGCAAGCCAGTCGATAACTCGTTGGTCAAAATTGCCGCCGCCTAAAAAAGTATCTCCGTTTGTGGCTTTCACTTCAAATACGCCTTGGCCCAGTTCAAGGATTGAGATGTCGAAAGTACCGCCTCCTAAGTCAAATACGGCGACGGTAAGCTCTTTGCCTTTCTTATCTAGTCCATAGGCAAGTGCTGCTGCTGTCGGTTCATTTATAATTCGTTTCACGTCTAGGCCCGCTATGCGCCCCGCATCCTTAGTGGCTTGGCGTTGGGCATCGTTAAAGTAAGCAGGTACGGTAATTACGGCTTCTTTGATTGATTCACCGAAGTAATCATCAGCAGTTTTCTTCATCTTTTGAAGAATTAATGCGGCGATTTCTGGCGGAGAGTATTCTCGGTCGCCTACCTTAATCCAAGCGTCACCATTTTTAGCTTCTATAATTTTGAATGGAGCAACTTTAATGAATTCCTGAACCTCTTTGGAGTTGAACTTTCTTCCCATCAATCGCTTGGTCTCAAATATAGTTCGTTCAGGATTTGTTGCGGATTGCCGTTTGGCAGCTTGGCCGGCGAGTTTCTCACCTTTCTCGGTGAAAGCTACAACGGAGGGTGTGGTATTAGAACCTTCTGAATTAGGAATTACCTTGGGCTCACCGCCTTCAAGAGTCGCAACGCATGAATTGGTGGTTCCTAAGTCGATCCCTATAATTTTTGGCATAACCCCTCATCTATTGTTTACCTAGCGTCAAATCCTGTCCCAAGCAGGGATTGGCACTAGAAAATGCAAATGCTTAGCCAGGTTATTTCTTAGAAAAAAATTGAACTATATAAAGAAGGAAACTTCCCAAAATACTGAGAAGAATGCAGGTAGCAATCGGAAAGAAAAATTTAAAATTTTCTTTTTCAATTGCGATGTCGCCAGGCAGTCTGCCTAAAGGAAGAGTTTTTCCGCCGAACTGCCAGAAGAGTCCTAGGACAATAAGTACTAGGCCACTCAATATAAGGATCTTCGCAATTGGGTTCATATTTTTTCCCGTAATTTATGCATCTTTTGCGCTAACTCCCAAGAGGTGAGTTGGATTCTGACTCATCGGAGTCTTGGAATGCGGGGGAGTCGCCAGGGTGTAAAAGCGATTTTCCACAGTTGCCTGAGATTTTAAAAAACACTTTGAGAATTTTGGGATCTGAAAATTCACGAAAAATTGTATGAAGCACTTTCAGCTTATCCAAAAATGGAATTCGGCAAAAACCAGTTTGAATATAGCAGCCTGTGTGGGAAGCAATTGTAAGTCTTTTTATTTGTTTACAAGAAGTTTCTGACGGAAACGCTTCCGCTTCTTCTCGGAGGCATTGTCCCACATGATCTAGCCAATCCTGACTTTCCCGATTCAGGGTCGGTTTTACATGTAGACTAAACTCTTCACAGTA
>JBDSKY010000424.1:0-8456 GCA_039916675.1 Bdellovibrionia bacterium | reverse complement strand
GGTCTTGGAATACTTGCTAATGACTCACCCCATCCAAAAGACCGTATCAATTGAATCGCTACGCCAGCCAATAAAGCATCAAATCGTCGATGAGAGGTGAACCTCAAATACGTCCACCGGAGATTCTGGGCAACGGTTTCATCCAAAACAAAAGGTCGGATTACCAAAGCAATCAAGGCGATCAACACCAGACTCCATTTAAGCCGTTTATGAGGAGTTGGAATCAGAATAAAGAAGAAAGGTAAAAACAGGTAAAAATGTTCTTCCACATTGAGAGTCCAGTACTCAACCATAGATTTACTCAGACCATGCGGAATTGCGTAGTTGTACTGGAGCGTGAAGATCGCAAATATTTCTTTTAAAATTTCAGTCGGTTTCTCTTGAGCGACTACGGCGATGAAAAAGCAAACCGATGTCCAGACTAGAGCCATGGGCAGGATTCGCCCAACGCGTCTCTTGTAAAAAATCTGGAGTGCAATTCGGGACTGCTCTAACCGTGCGGTAAATGGTTCTATTCCACGAAGATCTGGCAAAAGTTTACATAAAGATAAAGAAATTACAAAACCAGAGAGGACGAAAAATAAATCTGGGCCACCCCAAGAATAACGGAAAAAGGAATTAATATTCAAGGTTAAGTCTTGATGATAGAGGACAATCAATAAAACCGCATATCCTCGAAGTCTTTCAATTTCCCGGATCTTAGTCATCAGTTTTTCACCTCCTTATTTAAGGAGGTTTCAAACTTCTGTTTATAGGGAAGGTGAAATTGGATGAAGCCCGAGTCAATAGTTTTATCGAAGTGAGCCTTGTTGAAACGAAGCATGAGATTCTCTAGATTTTCAAGAGAACCGCGAGTTTTTAAATTAAAGAACACTCGGCTTGCACCCGGCTCTCCCATCAATTCAGTGGTTGCGAGTTTAACATCTTGTTTACCCGTAGTGCTATTTCCTAAAACTACCAGGTCTACCGAATTGAATTTGGAAAGGTTCTCGCCTTCTAACCTGCCATAAATTTCAACAGGATCAGATAGCTTTAAATAGCTTATTCCCCCCGCTACTCCATCGATCTCAGACTGAAAGGCGAAGCCATGAGATACGGGGTTCTTACTAATTTTCGAGATTTGTACCACTTCGTTTTGAGGAGTAGACTGGGAACTTTTTTCAATTATCTCCTTGATAATGGCCCACTCAATGGATCGATTGCTCATGAGCTG
Source organism: Bdellovibrionia bacterium (assembly GCA_039916675.1). GTDB lineage: Bacteria > Bdellovibrionota > UBA1018 > UBA1018 > UBA1018 > JBDSKY01. The sequence goes on along the minus strand of JBDSKY010000424.1, from coordinate 7,243 downwards.
ATCATCGATTTTTCCGGGACCAGTCAGAATAGATCGCCCACCCCAAGCAAAGTCAGGATGATTAAAGGGATCCTCCCATCGCCCCCCCACTAAGTTCTGATTCTGATCTAAACCTAACGTAGCTAGGTAAGAGACTTCTTCTTCTTCCGAAGAAGGATCTAAGGCTGTTATGTTGGAAAAAGTCAGCTTAATTTCTATATCAACCAACCATTTAACAATAAAATCTTCTACTTTAAAAAAGTGCTGGCGCTCGCTCGTGAAATAAGGAGGATTGAGCACTTTCACTTCTGCTTTTCGAATAGGCGCGTTTTGGATACCTAAAAAAGCCTCTTTATCGATCAAAAAGGAAGTCTTAGCAAGACCAACAAGGTTAGTCAGAGCTATCACGACTGCCGCAGGATTCACATCCACACAGGCATCGCTTTGAGGTCCGTTTAATTCACATCGGTTCCCGACCTCCCATGATTTGGGGAAGATATACATATAGGAAATTCCGAGAAGGGCTTTAATATCGTTTGGATAAAATTTGATCTCGTAGCCATCAGGATTAAGAACTCTTACGGTCTGCTTAGGTTCCTTTTCATAAATAGCAGCCAGGCTGATCGAATTGCAATAGCCGGCCCATAAAGGTGTATTGGGAAAGGTATCAAGTAACCCACGGCCGCGCACTGACGATTCGAAACGAGTTGCGGTCATATAATAATCGCCAACTGCAATATCATATTTTTCAGTGGGACTTAATTTATCCAATTCCAAGGTGTTGGGTTTGTTTCCCTGAGCAGCTCGGTGTAGGACTTCTAGTACTTCAGATTTAGTTGGGGGTGGATCGCCCATCAAAGTTTTCCAAATCCGAACTAAATAAAGATCTTGCCATCTACCTGATACTCCCCCTAACCAACTCGGAAAAAATGCACCCGACCAGGGTTGTCGTGCCGGCATTAGCACTGTATTAAGTAAATTGTTCTTGACGAGGTCTTTGTAGTTCACGAGAAGGCGTTTACCGGGGATGTCTTCTACTGGAATGCTATCGGCTCCATTAATTTTCTCTCTCAGAAAGCTCGCGTCTATTTTATGTACATCCACCCCGTTCATTCCGGGTATAAGTTCTTCTCGCAAAAGGCCGAACGGAAATATAAAACTAAATACAAGGACAACTCCCAAGATCAGTTTTTTAGGAACTTTGCCCGCAAGGGTCTTTTTAAAAGTAATGGCTAGCAGACAAGGTAAAAGGATGAACATCAATTCTCTGAAAACTACTCGAATTCCAGTATGATTAAAAAACTCGGAGATGGATAAAGGAGAGACATAAATCGGACGGTAAGTATAAAAATACCGGTGAATATTCAAAGGAGAAAAGAAAGCAACGCCATGCCCACCATCGGTCATCGAGTCCAATACTGGGTGAGTGAGAGTGACTAAAAAGAAATAAAAAATTAAACCCAGATCTTTAGGAATTTTTAACTTGAGGGTTCTTAAGTAAATTGCAGTAGCAAAAAACCCTGCCACCGCTGCAAAAGCAATCGAATGAGAAAAACCGCGGTGCCCAAAAAAGCTATCGTATTTCACTCCAAGCGCAAAGGTCAACACATCAGCATCTGGAACTACTGTGCATAGAATACTGAGGGTCCAAAATAATTTTCGACGCTTTATTGCAGGGGCAGAGGATGAAAGAAGGGCGGCTGTGGCTCCTACGATCGCGTGACCCATAATAGAAGGCATTGATATAATTTTAAATGATTACTATATAATATCAATCAATAACACACTTATTGCTTTTAATACCTGACTATTCGCTCCCAATTCCCCCACTATTCCTAACGCAGTTATCCATTTTTCTACCCTGTCCGTTCGATATCTGGTAAATGCCCAGGATGCTGCGCTGCACGAACACAATTATTGTTAGTCTTGTCATTATTCTTATCTCGAATTTAGCCGTTGCTGGGGGCCGGTCTAAACCTGACCTTATCGTCGAGAATTTTAGTCTTACTGATGACCCGCTTCCAGAAACCCCTCCCCAGTTCCCCGTTTCCCAAATCCACTTTGGAAAATCAGGCTCGGCCTATCCTCAGTTCGCATCCATTGCGACTGCCGATCCCCTGAAAAAATGTCCCCTTGAGAGTTTTCCGGCCGATCTAGCTTCAATCGTGGATCAACTCACCCTAAAAGTCCGAAACTCAGTTGCCAAAATAAAAGCAACTCGAGGCGGGCACTGTACAGCTCTCGCTGATAAACTTAGCACCGATCAGGCCCAGCTCAGCGCTGCTCTAAAGAGCCAGTTGGCAGCAGGTAATGCTGCCCCTAGTAGTGGAACTCCTGCTGCGGCCCCTATTCCTTCTAGTCAAGATCTTATCAATGCTCAAACCAAGAACGCTGGTGCCACTAGCCAGCTGATCCTAACCGTATCCGACTTAGTACAAAAGGATTGTCTCTCATCTATTGATGACCGGATAATTATTCAGCGATTAGTAGGACAGATCGTCACCCTCGGCGGATTGTTCTGGGGCGGTCTTCCCGGGATTATGGCTGCTGTGGGCGGTCAGCTCATAGGAAATCTTCCGATTTTTAAAGACGAATTAGACACGGTTTTAAAGCTCTTTAGGCAATATGATGAAAAAACGGAAAGAGGCGCGTTTCTCTGTCTCTATCGTCAAATGCAGAAAACCTCCTGCTCACTTTTTTCAAAACCTGAAGACCAGATCATTGAAGGCTTCGACCTCACCCTAGGTTCCGGCCCGGCACTCACAACTACAAATTCCATCGAAGAAATTAAAAGCAAGACTCCGGCAGACTTCCACGATGTTGTGATGCTTCATGAAATTCACCAAAACTTTGCTAACTTTCTCTCACTTATGGAAAAGGAAGACAGTTTGAAAAACGGTTCTCCGGAAGCTGTCCAAGAACTTCGGCAGGTTTGCACCTATCATCAACCTGAAGCCTTTCAAAATGTAGCGGCTCACCCCCCTCACCTGACAAATTCCTTGAACTCGCTGATTACCACTTGCGAAAAACTCAGGACTTTTCAGTGGACTGTTCCAACATCCTCGGATTTCGTTTTGGAACAGGGAGATATTTTTTGGAATGTCTTAGCTGTTTCTAATTACTATGAGCAAATTCGAAAAAGTGACACGGAGCTAGCAAAAATTTTACAAACTTACGAGTCCCTTATTTATTTTCAAAATTTAAAAAAGAATTTTGAAGAATTCAGAGATCCTACAACAGGTAGTCAAACTCGATTGAACTACCTTAGGCTTACGAAAAAACTAGGTGGGACCATTGCGACAAAAAGCTTCAGAAAAATTATGAAAGCTAATTGGCGTAAGTTGAAAGAGCATTCTATCTTCCGCCGAAATCAGGTTCCAGCATTAGCGCTTCGCCAGCGAGCACTTACAGCAATGTTGGACCTCTGCCAAACATTGGATCCCACCCTAGCCTGTCTTCATGTAAGTGATCCTTCGCATACTCGTCTCCACAAGCGTTGGATGAAACGTTGTGTAGGTCCCAAATCTCGACTTTGTCATGACACTGTGGGCCTAAATGAGAATGGCGTTCCCCTGCGGGATATATTACTCACAGATCCCGCTTACCGAGCCTACTTTGATTCTCTCTGTGGAGTAGCTCCTTAATTCAAATTTTTTCACCATCAAGTGAATTAATTGACAGAAGATTAGACACACCGTTGCATAGTTAGTGCTGACCTTTAAAACATGAAGTATTTAAATGTCGCTTGCACTAAATAATTCGGACTGCTAAATAAAGTCGCATTGAACAATTTGATAGCCGCTTGTATATGCTGGGAATAGGCCCAGCGTTTCTACCGGACGCCTTAACGTCTGACTACAGAGGTAAAGAATGCAACTAAAGTGTGGTTTAGCTGTTTCTAGTGTCTTAATCTTTTTTTTATCTTTCCCCGTTTATTCTCAAAGTATTGATCCCGCATTTCAAGAGCTGAAATCCAGTGCGGAAAAATATGAAATCAAGGGCACCGTCTGTGAACAGGTGGCCCGATTGGAACTTGAACAGAAGTATCCAGAAAAAGAATATTCTGTAGAGAATGGGATCGCCTTCCAACGGGAAGGACGTACTTTAGGTGAGCTTGATGTCGTTATTTTTAGAAAGAGCGACAACAAAGTTATCCTTATTGGCGAAGTCAAATGCTGGCAAGATTTGCATGAAGCACGAAAAAAGGCTGTTCACCAACGCGAAAATTTTAGATTTTATCTTCGCAATGGTGGCCGAGGCATTGATTTCCATAAATCCTCGGACCCCAGCATTCATTTCAATCCTAGCCAATTTGGAGATCTACCGCCTTTCATCTTGATTTCTCAGGATGGAGGACATGATGCCGGTTTTGATCTTTCTCTTCCCTATACTTTAGACCAACTCATGCAATTGCGGGAAATGTTGATTGATTGTCAAGACTCGGGCAAATGTCCAAGCCCCCTACATTAGAGTTTAGCGGCGTACAATTTTAGTTTTAGTTTGTAGGATTAGCTGCACCGTCATCTGTAGCAGTAGTATCCTTCGCTCTCAAAGGCCCGGCACCAGGTTGAACAGCCGGCCTTTTGTTATTCAACGCTTCATCAGTAGCAAATCTTGCGTCGTCGCTATTTTTTCGTGATAACGCAGTACGCGCTCGATCCCTCTCCTGAGGAGAGGAACCCAGAGTAGACATGCTCGGTGATGTAACCAGCGCAGGTGCAGTGCTAGGATTTTGGACAGGTTGAGTGCCTGCCAAAACAGTAGAGCCAGTTTTTCTTAGATTTCTTCTGCCTTCTTCAAGCATTGCGGGTGTTATTGACCTACCGCCCACTGCTGCAGAGGTTTGAGTATTCGATGAAACTGCGCCTGCCTTTCTCGCTTCATAGGCCGCCATGCTCGCACTTAATCTTTCATCGCGGGTTTGCTTAGGGTCGGCCTGCCGAGAAATGGAGGAACTATTTATATTACTGGAAATTGTATTCTGATTTGAGGATGCGTGCACATTCGTTGGATGAGCAGCTCCCCATTTGTGCCTCGCTGCATTGTGGTAGCAGTAGTATTTCCAAGTATATTTGTTTTGACGGAACTCTTTTTATTTACGTTACCGGCGGCATCGCCATGATATTGAGTTGCCTTAGTAGTGCCCAAAATATTTTTCTTAGTAGTGTCTACAGCCTTTATCGAATAGGAATCTTTAGTAAAGGTATTTTTCTTAATTTTAGTTATCTGATCATTGTGAATTTGCATTCCCTTCAATGATGCGGGAGGAACTTGGTAAATTTAGTAAAGCAATCAAGATGACCCGCAAAGCCATAAGCCCCATGTGGTAGACATCACTTAAAGTTTCCCACTTTTATCGATTATCGCCAAGGGTGCCACATGAGTCATTATTGACTCATTGACGTAAACGTGAACTACTACGAATGCCCCACAGCACTAAATTTAAATGGAAAGTGGACTTCCACTACTCCACCTCCCCGAGGCATCGGGAAATCAATCCGCTTCAATACTGTGATCACACATCGCTCAGCATTGGGGTTCTTCAACGATGAAGACTCAATACCGGCTTGGGTAACTCTGCCACTGGCTCCAATAACAAAGCTGGTTCCTATTTGACCCGCTAAGGTTGGATGTTCAGCATTAATCTCACGCTCATAACAGAGACGGAACTCATCCTTATGAGCATAGATTGCCGCTGCTACCGCATCGCGATCGATGGAGCCCATCACTACCGCTTCTTCTGGGCCATCGGTGCGGATCGATACGTGGAGCTGAGACCCTACGATTCCGTTACCTGCGCCTGCAGCGCCTTTTCCAGTTCCGACTCTACCCATGCCGGTTCCTTTGTTCCCTAATCCGCCAAGAGTGGTTTCGGCAGTCCCGCCACCACCGCTCCCCGAACCAGAAAGAGCTAGGCCACCACTTCCGCCGGTGCTGAAGTTTCCGAAGCCTTTGAGATTTTCGCTTCCCTTTCCTAGATGAGCGGCGCTATTGCCCAGGATATTCTGAATTCGGCCTCCTGCGCCTTTTAAGATATCCACATTACCTTCATCGGGAACTTCGCTTACACCTGAGGCTCCCTTATCTCCTTGAGTAGGAGAAGGTCGAGAGAGTTCAGTAACTTTGGCCGCCGATTTCTTTTTATCCGGTTCACCACGGGAGCCAGATGCGCCCTTGGCTTTTGCGCCTTCTCCCTCTTTGGCTTCGGCCTTAGGAGCGGCGTGAGGTGCTTTGGCAGGTTTAGCTGTAGGAGGAGTCACCTTCGGAGGTTCTATGGCCTTTTTAGGTGCTGGGGTTACGTCCATTACTTTCGGAATAGGCGCTTTGGGTGGTGGTTCCTTCGGAGGCGTTATTTTTACCACTGTTTTAGGTTTTGGCTTCGGCGCCGGAGTGGGCGCCACTGGCTTGGGTGCCTGAGGTGGAGGTGTGGGTGCGGCCGTTGGCACAGGTGTAGGAGCCGGTTTAGCGGTCGGCACCACAGGTGGTTTCATAAATTTTTCAGGCTGATAGAGAATCGTCGCGATTCTATCGGGTACCTGCTCTACATCAATATTTTGCGGAATAGTTACTTTAGTGAGAGCGAAGAGCATGATTGCAGTCAAAAGTATGGATGAGAAAAATACTCTGGAGAAAAAAGGATCTCTCTGTAAAATCTTTCGTCGCTTCAAACGTGGAGGTGCGGCTGTGAAGCTAAAATAAAAATCAATGTCACCGACGGAGACTTTTGCAAAATCTTCGTTTCCAATAGCTGCCTGAGATCCTCCGGATTTCCTAACATCATCGAGGGAAAGGAGGCTACCTGCTTTTTGGATCACGCCTTTCATCTTGGCGTCCAAGTTAATGACAAATCCATCACCAGTACGAGTCACGATGGCATATTGACCACTAGAGAGAAGTGGAGGAATTCCGAAATCACTTTTTAAAGTGCTGCCCACAGTGACGGTTTTCTCGTTCACAAAATGTTCAACGGAAAGAATTGCTCCGCACCAAGACATTACGACTTCCAACGCTCTCTTGGAGGTTGGACGGTAATCGAAGATTTCCTCAACTTCCCGCTCTTCTTGAAGAAGAAGCGGGGCTAGATCCTCCTTAGGATTTAGAAATAAGGTACGGCCTTCGATTTCCCGAGTACGCTCCGTTTTGTTCTGTGACGCTTGGAGATCTTCCAGACTATACTTGAGTCGATGCTTTCCTATGGTAAGTTCGTCAGTATTTTTTAACTTATGAGTGACAACTTTCTTATTATTGACGAAAACACCCGTAT
>JBDSKY010000423.1:0-13108 GCA_039916675.1 Bdellovibrionia bacterium | reverse complement strand
CTGGGCCCCTCCCGTGAACGCCTGATCCAAGCTGTTATAAAATGCCTCTGTGTAATGGTGACTGCCCCACACTTTGCTCTGCCCCCCAAACTCCGCGACAAAAAGCGGAACTCCCCATTCGTCTGCTTTAGCTTGTAATTTCCCGAGTTTTTTCTTGGGAGAATTATGAAACCAAATGTGGAACCCCTCTATGGCAGTGTCATAATAATGCGCAGAATAGACGAAGTTATCAAACGAAGGGCGATTGAGTTTTGTCGGACGACCGGTAGAACGCAAAACGTGAGGTGTGAGAAATAAAATCGAATCAGGATCATTCTCTCGAATCACTTTGGCCGCATCCTCGTAAAGAGGGCTAATCTGGGTTTTTTCGTCACCCCAAGGTTCATTTAAGATATCATAACCAATCACATTTTCATTTGTACTGAAGTGCTGAGATAAAAATGCCCAGAGCTCAATAAACCGCGTCCGAACACCATTATGATCTTGGTAAAATAGATTCCATGTTTTATGAAGATCTGAGTTGAAAACAACACTAATTCCCCAAAGAGTACATTCGAGGTTATTCTTTGGAAGATGAGCTTTAACGATCAGTTCAGGTACTGCCCATCTAGGGAAGCCTTCACCGCATCCACCAATATTAAATCTGGAATATGCGTCTTGATGTAGATCTACAATCACATAGGCACCGAGTTGAGCGGCGTCCTTAATCAGTCGATCGTAATAAGCTAAGTAGCCCAGGTCATATTGCCCACGCTGGGGTTCAAAGGCCTCCCAATTAAAAAGGAGTCGGATCACGTTGAGACCCAATGGATTAAGCTGATTTAAATCGCCTTCATGAATCGTCTGAAACGGGGGAAACTTTGAACTTCCGGCCGCTGAAACTCCCCGTAATAAAATAACCCGGTTCTCTTGATCCTTAAAGTATCTACCTGACGTGTGCAGAGCCCTCTGGGAAGCATAACAAGCATTAAAATAATACAAATAATTTATCGAAAATAAAACTAAAAGCAGACCCAAAAATCTAAAAGAAAAATACCTGCTAACTCTATTCATTCGCCCATTCCCACAGTTCTAATTGGTTGCCGATACAGATCAAGACCGGCTGACACTACACTGTTTTTTCAGCGAGCAAAGGTATTTTTTATAATTGCGCAGGGGCAGCCAAATTTTTTGTTATCCTACCCGAGTCAAAAGAGTTGTCCATTAGATCAGTAATTGCCTCCATCATGACAACTTCTTCGATCTCATGGATTTCGAAACTTTTTCCAATTTCTTCTAAAAGACTTACCGTAAGCACTCCCCCAAGATGTTCACGAAACTCATCTATTCCATCTAAAATAATCCATCGATTGTTCAACTCATTTTTCTCGAGGAGCTGCGGCTCGCGAAGATTAAATCCGACTTCCTCTAAACATGTAATAATCAAAGTGAGCTGTTGTCGTGGCAAAAAGCCTTTTTTATAGGAATAAATGGAATCAACCGCAATTCCTATTGCTACGGCATGGCCATGACTAATTCGATAATTCGAGATCGATTCCAATTTATGTGCGACCCAATGTCCAAAATCCAGCGGACGTTTCGAACCTTTCTCAAACGGATCCCCACCCTGACTAATTTGCCTCAAATGGAGCTCGGCCGAACGCCTGATAAGTTCTTGCATAATGACAACATCTCTTTTGCGCAAGGATGTGGCGTTTCCCCGGATCCACAGAAACAGTTCGACATCCTTGATCAGCCCCACCTTAATCGCCTCTGCTATTCCTGAGATCCAATTTTCTTGATCCAGAGAAAGCAAAAATCGTCCGTCATTAATTACGGCATCAGGCGGGGAAAAAGTTCCCAAAAAGTTCTTCTTATGAAATGCATTGATTCCGTTTTTAATTCCTATTCCTGCGTCAGCCTGAGCGAGAACCGTCGTAGGTATTCTTATTTGTCTCACTCCACGATGGGCAACACTTGCTGCAAAACATACGGCATCAATTACTGCCCCCCCTCCCACAGCCACTACATAAGAATGACGACAGATCTTCGCATCATGAATCTCCTGAAGTATATTTTCAAATACTTCCTTTTCATATTTTGCACCCTCTCCCCCTGTAATCAAAACCGGAGGTGATTTCAGGCAAACTGAGCTTTGGAAAAACTTAAAATAGTCTAAAATCTGTGAATAGAGCAGAGGTTGGCAGTCATGTAGACCACGATCCAAAAAGAGAAGAACTTTGACAGGATTTAAACCTTCACTATCTCCGGTCAAATAGTCGGCAAGCAAACTATTGCTCCCTTCAAAGACTCCTTCCGTAAAGGCAAGGCGGTACGAAAAATTAATGGGGATCTGAAACGCAAACTCAGTTTTATTGGTGTTTTCAGAACAATAGGATTTCATAAATTACCTTACATACCGCTCGATTAAAGGCCATTTCGAATGGTACGCCCCCCTGCAATTGCAAGCAATGCGGAAATATAGGGGGTACAGCTCCCCTCCCAAATCCTAAAAAATATGATCCAGCAATAAATCTCGAATCTCAGTCGCTTGCAACCCTTCTCCACGATTAGACAGCAGATCCGTTCGCTCCGTCATGAACACTGGCCAAAATTCCTCAGGAACAAGGGAACTTCCATGGGAGCCTTTTACCAGAGAATCATCCAAGGGGATCACATCCATCAGGTACCGAAATCCTAGTTTTTTACGCAGGAGCGTCTTCGCGATTTTCAGCTTCGGAAAGCGAATCTTCGGATCGATGAACAACTCCACCGGATCAAAGCCCGGTTTCTTATGTATTTCTACGGTTCTGGCGAAATCAGGGGCTTTTCTGTCATCGAACCAATAGGGATATGAAAACCAGTGATCGCTCTGAGCGATTAAAACGAAATCTCCGCTGCGTGAATGATTCATACCAAAAGCTATCTGTTCTTTGCGATCTAGAATTTTCTCGATTCCAGATATGGCTTCAAGTACTTTTCGAACCGAAGACAAATCCTTCAAATCTTGAACGTAAACGTGAGCAATCTGATGATCTGCAACCGCAAACGCCCGACTTGCGCCAGGATCCAAGTGCTCCTCGCCGCATTCTTCTTTAATTCTAAGCCAGCCCTTTTGTCGAAGAATTCGATTCAGAGAAATTGCAGACTTAACTTCATTGATTCCATATTCTGAAATGAAAGTTAGCTGAACTTTTTGAGACTTAAAAAAAGCTATGAGTTCCTTACAAACCAGATCAATCTCTGAAAGTGCCTTAGTTACTCCCAAGCCCTTAGGCCCCTCTTTTTGCAAAACATAGTCCAGGTGCGGGAGATAGATAAGAGTGAGGGTCGGCTTGTGTTTCTGAAATACCAACTGACTGGCCTTGGCAATCCAGTCTGACGAACGAATACTCGCGCCCGGTCCCCAAAACTGAAAAAGTGGAAATTGTCCTAAATCACCTTGAAGACTTTGTCGCAATTCAGGAGGTTCGGAAGATGAATCCGGAAGCTTCAAGCCATCCGAACGATAGACTGGACGAACCGTAACCGAATAATCGACCGAGGAGTACATATTGTACCACCAGAACATATTAGCGCAGCTAAACTCTGGATTCCGCCTTTTTGCAAAATCCCACAGCTTATCACCCTGGACCAATTTATTGGACTGCCTCCAAAACCAGATCTGGGAAAGGTCCTGAAAATACCAACCGTTGCCCACAATGCCATGGTCCTTAGGCAAAAGACCCGTAAGATATGTGGATTGAGCGGAACACGTCAGAGCAGGAAATGCGGGTTTGATTTGACTTACACTGTTCTCTTTTGCAAATTTCGCCAGTGAAGGGATTCGAGAGAGAAGGTCAGAAGTTAAACCTACCACGTTCACGACAGCCGTAGGATTCATGAACTTTGAATTCGACGTTGCCATAAACGCGCACCTCCAAAACATGCCCATGCCAAACACATTCCGCTAACTGACTGAACAGTGGCTAAAACTAACCCATCCCATAAACTCATTCCAGCTAACATGCAGCCTACAGCTTTGGGGGGACTAATTTCTTTTCGAATCAACTGTATTTCCGTTGTTATAAACCAAAAACAGACGGGCAAAAAACCCATCAGTAGAACACTATCCAACTGATGAGCAAAAACCACTGGCCACAGAACCACTCCCAGTAAAACAAAAGCACTCACGCGCTGCACCTTTCTCACTTTTCCAACCGAAGCTTTAAGCTCGTCCCGAGCAATGAACGATACAGCGGCAATATAAAGGGTCAAGCCCAAAGACATAATTAAGACCGAGCCCGACGTAGAAGAACGATAACTATCCAGTCCCGTCCAACCTGCCGCTGTCGCAGCGATTAAGTAAACACTCCCCCTACATGCGCCCATCAAAAGCGGAGCCAAGCGAAACTGAGTATGAACTAAATTATAGATAACAATAAGCCCGATTAGAAAAAGGGATAAGAATAAAGCTCCTGGTAGAAAATAGGCAACAATCCCTATCCCTAATAAAAATAAAAATAGAGCAATTACACTAGCAGAAAATATAGTGAGCTGTCCGGATGGCAACGGCCGTTCTGGCCGCTCCTGTGAATCGACCGAGAAGTCACAAATATCATTAAGAAACATCCCCGCTTCATAAAAACATACAATTGCGCCTATACAGAATAGCCAAGGGAGTGGCGCACTTTCAATACGCCCTCCTCCTAAATAATAACCCACAGTCACATTACTTAGAATCGTCGGAAGATTCGAAACGCGGCCCAACGAGAGCAGTGCGTGCCAATATTCTTTCTTCACGGCAAGTCTCTCTGACTCATCTCGTTAACCCAATTGATCTCTTGAGCAATAAGTTCAGGGAGATTGCCTTTCCTGTAGAAACTAGGAAGTACAGACCACGTATAGGTTTCTACCTCCCAATGATTTGTAATCTCGCGGGTTCTCGCTAAATCTAACAATTCCAGAATGTGGTGCTGAGTAGTATTCAAAGCTGTCAATCGTTCCATAAAAACCGGGACATGATAATGGATTCGGTATTCATCCATTGGAATTGTACTGTTCTTTTCCCAAGCCAATAATGCGTATTTTAAATCAGGATGAAACTCCATTCGGTCTTTGGAATCTTTTCCAACAACCTGATGAAGGTAGCGATCCAATGAAAGCTCTTTAAGCACCTTGTAGGACTCAGAAAGTTGATGAAGCGAAAAACTTTGAGTTTCTCCTCTTCGATCGGGACGGAAGACTAAACCTGAACTAATCTGAACCTTTCCAATCCGAATACCCAGCTTGTCATAATTTCCAAGAACGGTGGCAGGTGTTTCAAACATAACTGCTGCGTGACAAGTATCGTAACAAATCCTAATTTTATTGAGAATAAGTTCTTCAGCAGCCGTATGACTTATCCCCAACTGATTTTCTAATCGCGAACTCCCGCCAGGAAGTAAATATTCTTTGAAAAATCGCACTGCATCTTGACTTGTTTCTAAAAAACAAAAGGGCTCAGGCTCCAGATCTAAGTGAACCGAAATCCCGTAGGCCTCTTCTATTTCTACCGACTTTAGAATGACCTCAACCAGATTCTCCACCACTAGCCGAAGGGCGGGATCTTTTAGGCTTAAGCTCTTCCCAGCAACTGGCAAGGTTGAAATACTTACTTCCTGAGTACCAAGACCAAGGCGAGCAGTGAAATCCATTAAATCTAAGGTATAATTTACTCGAGATTGTTCCGTCCAATCCGGCAAGTAAACCTTCTCCTTGACCACCTCTTGATGGAAGTCGAGGTAAGGAAATGCGTTCCAGGAAAATACCTGAATACCAGAATTCTGGCACTCGTTCTTTAGACTGTTTAAAAGCTCGGGACTTTGAAACTCCGATAAACGTGCACTCGATAGCCAAAGTCCAATACCAAAATTAACGGCAGGATCTATCCGTGTCTTCACCTGCAAACACTCGGTCCTTATCATTTGTAGAACTTCTTGTGCACTCGTCGTCGGATGAACATTTGTGCAGTAACCTAGAATACCTCCACCCCCCAAGCCTTTCATAACTCAGCTTTAAGGGGTAACTTTCCAGATTGGGACATAAACTGAAAAGCGTTAGTAAAAGTCACAAGCTCAATCATTCTCGAGGAGTGCTCTCTTAATCGCATTTCCAACTTTAGCTTCGGAATACTGAGTGGATCGCTCATGCCCCAATCTCCGCCTGAGTTGGCCATGAGCCTTTCTCCCTTGAACCGTTCAATCACATCTACTGCCCGAGGGACGCTAATTTTTGAAAAAGGATAAAGAGTCATTCCCCCCCAATATCCTGAATCCAAGACCATGGCCGCAGTGTGCTCTTCAATATGATCAATAAGAACTTTCTCAATTACAAGATCAGAGCGATTTTTTAATACATCGAGGATAATCCGAGTGCCCTTCTTTTTGTCCTCCAGATGAGGGGTATGGACCATAATTAGTTTCTTATATTTAATTGCTAGGTCAACCTGCTCCTCAAAAATCTGAATTTCATTTTTCGTGACCCGATTGAGCCCAATCTCTCCAACCCCCACTACATTTGGGCGATCCAAAAACTCAGGTATCAACTGAATCACATCCCGAGATAATTGCACATCTTCGGACTCCTTTGGATTCATACAAATCCAGGTATAATGTCGGATTCCAAATTGATTTGCTCTTTTGGGCTCAAATTCCGTAAGTTGCCTAAAATAATCAAAAAACCCCTGCGCGGAGCTGCGATCAAACCCCGCCCAAAAGGCGGGCTCGCCAACAGCGACACAGCCTGATAGTGCCAACTTTTCATAATCATCCGTAGTACGAGAAACCATATGGATGTGCGGATCTATGTAATTCATTTTTATTTTCCAGTCCTAACAACAATCTGACTTATTTTGATCTCCGAAAGCGCCCGACGCGCTCTGACCATTCGAATTTTTAGCGCTTTCGAGAGGCTCCTGAGTAGGATCACTCAAAATCTCTTGAATCTTTTCTACCTTGTTCTGTTCTTCACTCAACAAAACTTGAAGTGACTTTTTAAAAGCGATCCAGCGAAAGTCTTCCTTCACTTGATCAAAATCATTTGATCTCCCAATCCGATCTAAATAAGCTGCGATGTCTATTAATCTGGAACGATTTTCAACAAAATACCGTTGTAAAATTTTGTGTGCTTCCATTCAATCCCCCTCATCCAATTAAAATGTTTCTGAAAAATAGTCAATCAATGTAAATATCTTGCAAATCCGGTCGACTGGTTTCAAAATTTTAAACGTGACTATTTCTCTGAATGATGTTGATTTGCTTGCCGCCAATGCCACCCTTCCTTTCCTCTACTTATTTCTCTTTTTCGGAATCGACGATTTCTTTATCGATGTCTGTGCTTGGACACTTCGAGTAAAGCCGAAAGAGCTGAAATCAGTACATTTGGATCAGATCCGGCAAATTCCTGAAAAAAGAATTGCCGTGTTGATCGCGGCCTGGAAGGAAGAAGGCGTACTAAAACATATGATTCGTGGCAATCTGGCCGCTATCGAATATGAGAACTACTCCTTCATAATTGGGGTCTATCCAAATGACCTCGAAACTCTTGCAGAAGCCAACGAACTAGCAGCAGAAATCCCCAACGTCGTGGTCGTAGTCAATTCTCAAGAAGGGCCTACGTGCAAGGGCCAGATGCTCAACGTCATGGTTCGGGAAATACTCAAGCTTGAAAAAGTAAAGAATCTTACTTATGATGCGTTTATCATCCATGACAGCGAAGACTTGGTTCACCGTCTGGAATTCCAGATTGTGAATGGAGAGTTAAACTACCATGATTTTGTCCAAATCCCTGTTTTCTCTCTCCCTGTCTCTAGCTTCTCGCTAGTCGCAGGTATCTACATCGATGAATTCGCCGAATCTCATACCAAATCGGTGCTTGTTCGGAATAAACTTGGAGCCCCCATCCCTGCTGCTGGCGTGGGTACTGCTGTCTCAAGAAAACTAGTTTTAGAATGTCTTAACAAGCAAAGTGGGGACCTTCTCAACGTACGAAGCCTCACTGAAGACTATGAACTAGGACTTTCAACCCAAACCTTTGGGTTGAAATCGAAATTTAGCTGCTACTTTTTTCTAAAACCTGACCTGAAACGGGAATACATAGCTACTCGTGAATACTTTCCCAAATCTTTCAAAGCTTCAGTCAGGCAGAAATCAAGGTGGACGCTAGGAATTGCATTTCAAGGTTTCGAGAACCTGGGATGGAAAGGAAGTTTCCTTCACCGTTATTTTCTATTCCGGGACCGAAAAGGACCATTCTGCAACGCCCTCATCATAGCCACACTTTCTGTTCTACTTTACACAACAGCCCGCCTATTTTTCCCAGATGCGTCGGTGGATCCTGAAATTCTAGCGAATGCATTGGACAATACTCAAATCGAGCCTCTTATCGAAATCAATCTTTTCTTTATGGTAAATCGATTCTTGAACCGAGTCTGGAGCGTCAAAATAGTTTATGGTTGGAAACTAGCTCTTTTTTCCCCAATCAGATGGCCGCTTGCTAACGTGATCAACTTTCTTGCCTCCATAAAGGCAACCCAACAGTACATTCAAAACAAAATACTGGGTACCCAGCCTAAGTGGATCAAAACAAGTCATGAGCTGCCTGAAGGATTCGGCGGTGCTCCCGAATTATCACTCGAAATTGAAAACTAAAGGGAAATTGATCCACTCAGCAAAACTCTGAAGTCGGCGTAGTTTGCTAGATCAGTGGGTCTCGCCCATCGTCCTCCAATTACATAATAGGGAGACAGAGCAAATGTAAATGGCCCTTGGAGAGTCAATCGAGCACCTAGACGCACCTCGGCAAAGCGATTATAATCCAAGCCCTCACTATCAAGAGAACCAACTAAAGTTGCCAGCGGCCCTAAATCCATTGAGTGCGCTCCGAATTTCCAATGAGCAAGCGAGTAAATTGTCCGAAATTGGAGAGCAGTTAGAAAATTACTATAACGACGGAAATAAAGTGCTTCAGAATAGATTTCACTTTTCAGCCCCTCGTTCCAACGGATCTCATGATAACTTTGGGAACCAAAGCGATAATCCAGACCCCCTTGATGAATTTTGCTGCTCAAATCCATAGAGGCACCTGCTTGGGCGGTAAGTCGGACGCCGGGCAAAAAACCCAGATAGTCAAAACCAGCGCCTACAAAAAGGAAATTATCATTATAGACGTCCGCCATAGTTCCCAAAAGCGTTCTTGTGTCCATCGCCGCTCGAATCACGGCATAACTTTCAATATGATTCGTTAACGAGCTCATGCCAGACCGGATCTGAGTGTACCCTACGAAGGTATCGGCTTTCGACAGCCGGATATTTTCAAAATAAATATCATTTAACCTTGCCCAAGTGGAAGGTTCAACTATGACAGATTCTTCACAAAAGCAGTTCGGTGAATATTGCGAAAAAAATAAAATAGAGAAAACAATCACAAGAAACTTTTTCATAGGTAAGATGTATCAAGGAATCTGGATCCTTTCAAAAATATTCGAACAATAGGACAAATGAAAGAGGAATGTCATGAGTAAAGTAATTAATCCAATCGTAGTGATCGCCGGTACGCGGCCCGAGGTGATAAAATTGGCTACCATTTATCACTCTCTACAAAAGCAAAAGGTGCCCGTGGAATTTTGGATGACAGGCCAGCATGCCAGTTTAGCCAAAGGCCCCGCCGAATTTTTTGGGCTGAATTCTGCTGTGAACTGGAAAGTCCTGAAATCTGGACAAAGTTCCAACGAATTATTATCCAAACTAATTATTAAAATAGATCAGGAAATAGTAAAAAAGAATCCCTCCGCCATTATCGTTCAGGGAGATACTACCTCTGCTTTGGCAGGAGCCCTCGCAGCCTTTCATCGAAAAATTCCAATTGCGCACGTGGAAGCAGGCCTACGCAGCGGGGATCTGACATCCCCCTTTCCAGAAGAAATGAACAGGCGAGTCATAGACACTATCGCGACCTGGAGATTTCCTCCTACCGCATTGTCTCGCCGTCTCCTCATTAAAGAAGGACACCTTAACATTTCCGAGCCTACAGGCAATACTGGAATTGATGCCCTCTATTGGGCGCGCAATAAAATACGCAAGACGAGACATTGGCCCACACATATTCAAAAACTTCCCGACGGAATGAGACTCATCCTTTCAACAGGACATCGTCGAGAAAACTTAGGCGACCCTTTAAAAAGAATTCTCAGCGCATTGGGAGAAGAAGTTCAGAATCGTCCAGACACTCTTCTGATGCATATCACTCATCCGAATCCTGTAGCCAACCAAAATGCACAACATTCCCTAGGACACCTTCAACGGGTACAAACTCATTCTGCGCTAAATTACCCTGACTTCGTCGCACTACTGGACCGGGCTTCAGTTGTCGTTTCAGACTCAGGAGGTATTCAAGAAGAGGCGCCAAGCTTTGGACTCCCAGTTCTGATCACTCGGGAAGTCACCGAAAGACCGGAAGTCCTGAAATGCAATGGTATTTTAGTCGGAACTGATCCAAAGAGGCTCAAAACCGCATTGAAGAATGCGCTATTGCTTAAAAAGTCCGATAAGGATTTCCATAAAACTCCCTTTGGAGACGGGTTTGCCAGTCAAAGAATCGTGGAGAGAATTCTAAATGATATTAAAAATGTCTAACCTTAGAGTTCATTGAAACTGAAAAAGATAATTATCGTAGAGTGACTTTTGTGCGGCTCCCCGGTACGGACTCATGTAATGAAAAAAGTCGAAAGTAAGAATTTTTTCTTCAGGGTAGGCAGCGTGTATCTGCAATTGCTCCTTCAGACGTAAAATGTCTGCGGGAGCACGCTCTGAGTTGTGTCCCGCTTTCAGTCTTGCCGGAGAGTCTTTAGTGTTAACAAAACTTTCTACAACACCCCACATACGGATACCGTTTTTACGAGCGGCCAAACGAAAGGCATTCATATAAGGGGTAACTTTTTCAGCTACCTGATTATTCCAATTATGAACTCCAACGCCATCCTGAACCATCAGGATATTAATCCCACTCCCTTTCAAAATTTCTGAATAAACTTTTTGAACTGCTGCCGGAGGAATCCGTCCATTGAAAAAAGTCGAAAGACCCACAGAATATTTTTTTCTAGACAATCCCTTTAAGCCAAGTGATGTCCTTTTCAAAAAATGATTAACACTCTCAATTTCATCATCATCGAAATCGGCATCACTCAGTTCATACGAAATATACCACCCTTGAAAAGAAGAGTGCTTACCATATCTCTTTAAAGTACTTTTCCCAAGCACCACAGTTTTCTGAGCTGTTTTCTGAAGATAGTCCTCATCGCTCCAATTTGACCACCAATTTTTATCAGATTGAAGCCCCACATAGACCTTCATATGATTACGATCAGCATAGGCCAAGATAATTTCTGTTGGATCATTGCCTGGAATATTTACAGGATAAAAGCGAATGTGATCCGATTTTACCCACTGAATGACAATAGTATCTATTCCCGCATTTCGCATCGCATCTAATTCGGGTTGCCATTTTTTCGAATCCATCTGCATCATCCAAGATTGATATTGAATAAAAGTTCCAGAAATTCGCCTTAGGCCGGCCGCTGGAATGTCTTTAGTGGTTACGGGTATCGCAGTTACGGGAGGAGCTTTTTTTATCGGAGGAGTAGCAGCTATTGGAGGAGTGGCAGTTATTGGAGGAGTCACAGGCACTGGAGACGCTGCCGTTTCGGCCGGGGGATTTGCAGTTATTGGAGGAACTTTAGCGACCGAGGGCACTTCTACTGAAGACCCAGGTACTGCCGTATCCGCCGGGGGCCTTGCAGTTACTGGAGGAACCTTCGCTACGGAAGGAACATCTTCTGAAGACCCCGATGCTAGAGAAGGACTTAACGAATTGGGAACATCTGAAAAAGCCAAGGGCAGAGCCGGCCACCCAAAAGTTAAGGCTATCAAATACACGCAAATCAGAATAAGTTTTTCTGGAATCATAGAAAAAATCTATAGTTTTTTGATCGGATTTGAAAGATCTAAATCCAGCTTGAGGGGAACTTTATCTAAATTTTGCAATGCTCCCAGACTTATGAACGTGTGCGATGGAACCTTGGGAAGAAGTACTATTCTGCACTGTCCTCCCAAGGTTCCAAACAAGGTGAAGTTCATATCTATACACCTAACAAAAATAATAGCAGGTTAAAACAGAGGAAGACGACTACGTGGGTAACAATATCCGTAATAACTTTGATTACGAGCTTCGCCATGAGCTTTTACGAATATTTTAAATGCAACGTATTCCCCGGATTTTGTGGCAAAAAGTTGACCGGGAATGAAATGAACAACTCCATCATTGCCGTCTACCCAACTTTTGTACTTTGGATTGGTTAAGACCAAGGTCTGGCCTTCAACCACTGGATCTGGAAACAAGTTATAAGAACTTGAACTGTTTCCAAAAACCAACTTTTCCTGTCTTTTTTCAGGAATTAAAGGTCCTGCAGCTGGCGTGAATCGAACAGTTCTGGAAATATCATAACCATAGGACTGACCGAAACTGTCCAAAATTACGCAGCGGTTGGTTGGAGGTGTCAAATATTCTCCAGTTCCATAATAACGCTGAGGAAAATCTTCAGCTGTAGCCGGAGCTGTTCCATTATCAAAAAGCTCTTTAAGAACTTCTCCGTTGGTTGCAGCAAAAGCATTTGCCGACACCATGCAAGAACCTAATAAAAGTACTGTATTTATACTAAATTTCATGTCTCTCTCCTTCTTAGTTTTTAACTGAAATGTCCTTTTCAAGAAAACGTCCTTCCAGAAAAGGTTGCCAACTTAAACTTCGACATATTTTATACAAAACATAAAGATTTTTTTACAAAAAAAATAAGTATTTAGATTCCACACAATTCACACTGATTTGGTTTTATAATTTTAGTAAATCAGTGTGGCATATTATCAACACTTGGAGGAGTAAAACGGTTGCAATGAATTTCAAATATTTTCAACCGGACGTCTTATATCCTTCATGGAGTGCCTTACCTGCAAGAAAGCGTGTGGCAGAGATTGAAAAAAACGGTTGATATCTCAGTGGGCAAAACCAAGATGCTACGAACCGCTTCATTAATTGAGACGTTTCCTTAATCTAAAAT
>JBDSKY010000422.1:0-3882 GCA_039916675.1 Bdellovibrionia bacterium | reverse complement strand
CAGCTATTCCTCCGGGAGTATTCAAAGCTCCATCGGCCGAACCCGCAATAAAAGATCCTCCGGTGCACCAACCTGGAGTCACGCCTGATGACGGACAGGTTCCAGTTGTACCGGCAACAGCACCAATCGCTCCGACAAAAGCGCCGCTAGCGAGAGCAAAAATTTGCGCTCTGTTATTTGCCGTATCCACGACGTAGATATATCCATGCGTTATATCCAAAGCGATGGAACTTTGGTCTGCTAAGCCCCCGTCGACCGAACTTGTAGCAAAACGTCCGCCCGTGCACCAAGTATTCGACACTCCGCTGGAAGGACACGTCCCCGTGCTACCGTTCAACGCTCCTATAGCACCCACAAAGGCTCCAGTGAGTAGATTGTATTTGGCCACACGGTAATTTTTACTGTCACTTACATAAAAAAAGCTTCTTTGTAAATCCAAGACGATGCCGCCAGGACTTGAAAAAGCCCCGTCCCCCATAAATCCTTTGAAAAGCCCACCGAAACACCAGGTAGCAGGTACTCCTGAACTAGGGCAGTTTCCGAAGTTCGAGCTCACATACCCAAGGGCGCCCACAAATGTGCCCGTTGCTAAATTCAATTTTACAATTTCATTGTTTGCAGGATCTGCAACATACAAAGATCCACGAATGACATCAACTGCCGGGCTCTGTGGAAAAGAAAACAGACTATCGCCCGTTGATGAAGCAAAAAACCCTCCGTTGGTAGTAAAAGAATTGGTAGCCGTTGCAGTTGCTCCTATCCAGGCTCCGTTTGAAACCTTATAGAGCGTTGGTTCAGACGCAGCATTCTGCTGGATCTCGGATTCAAAGCAACCGAAGAAGAAAATAAGGAAACTCGAAAGAGTTAGGGCCTTGGCCTTTAACCTTCCGCTTAACCTATATTTTTCTATTCCCAGTACCCTCATAGTCCTTCTCTTATTTCACCCAGCGAATGCCGATTTCAAAAGCCGTAGAAGTTTCATTAAAAACTCCATCCTTCTGTTTTGCCCTATCCAACCAAAATCCCGCTAAAACGCCTATATTTCCGCTGACCCAGTAGTTAATATCCGCTGACACAAACATTTTATCGATCCCGCTGGAAATCCCAAAGAAAACTTCAGACCCCACTTCGAGACGAGATCCAAACACAAGTCGGCCACGACCACCGTAGAACAACCCATTGTAAGCCTTAATAAAACCTAAACCTGTCGTCGAAATCTTATTGGTATAATTTTCTATGCCCACCATGGGAACCAGGAAGGGAGTCATTGATAATACTTTTGGAAATTCAAAAATTCTTCCTGCAGTAGCAGAAATCCATGTGGGACTATAGGCCACTGAACTCAAGCCAAATACTGCAGTTCTATAAAACCCTTCGACTGTCCAGTTCTGATACCAAACTCCAGCTCCGAAACGGCCCGATATTAAACTTTGCGTACCACGGCTTGAGGTAGCTAACATATAATCAGGAAAGCTGGCGTTCACTAAACTTACGCCCCCTTGCATCCAAAGGCCCCATGGTTGCCTATATCGGAATCCTTCAGCAAAAATACCGAGCCCCTGGATATCCTCTTCCAATAAATATACGTTTAGATCATATCGAACTAGAGAACCCTCCGCTCCGACTGCTAATAGATCCAAAGTCTGGCTCCGATTTCGAATATTTACTTCTACATTGAATTCAGTCTTAAAGTTTTGAGCGGTACTATTTAAAGCATAATTATTGGAATAGACTAATACATCGGCTTTCGCTTTCATTGGAACTTTCAACAAATAGCGGGTTGAATCCAGAAAATCCGCAGGCAAGGCTTCTACAAAATTCACCTCATCACTGAACTGAGACTTTAACAGCTCCTTGGTTTCATCTGGCTTTTCGTAAGTTCTAGAAATGAGCTCTACCTTGAATTTTACTTTTTTATTTTTTGTAGCATCAAAAATTGGAAGTGGGTCATTAAGAATTGTACGGGAGGTTGCTATCTGTCGATCCGCACCACTCGTAGAATATTGCGCGAAAAGCGGTAGACTTTTGAGACTTGGATCGCTTTCCAAAACTTTCACTGCAAGCTCTTTTGCTTGATCTTCGTGTTTCATCTGCTTTTGCAAAATTAATTCTTCAATTAAGTAGGATCGATTGTCGGGAGCTAGCTTTTCAGCTAGTTGGAGTTCCCGTAAACTTTTCTCTAAATCTTGTTTCGTTCCAGATTCTCGATAGAACCTTGAAGCTTCAGAATGAAGGCGGTCGTTCTGCGGGTCAGCGTCTAATTGCGCTAGGAGATCAGCTTCTGCCTCGTCCTTGATGCCTAACCTAACTTTTGCCTGGATCAGATATTCACCCATGAGCTTAGCTTCTTGCCTGGTAGTTTTATCAAAATTCTGACTTAAGTTGGTTCTTGTTGCTTCCATCTTCTGAATTTCTATTTCTTCAGGAGAAAGAACTTTTGGAACAGGTGTCGGTGTAGGTGTAGGTGCCGGTGTAGGAGTAGGTGCCGGCATAGGCGTAGGTGCCGCTGTAGGCGAAGGTGCCGGCGTAGGCGAAGGAGTGGGAAGAGGTTCACTAATCGCTACCGACTTTGATTCTTCTAGCGGTTTATAAAGAAGAACTGACCCTACTACAATCGGGTGGTCTCCACTTAGTCCTATGTTATAAGGCAAAATTCGATCAACATAATTGAGTCCGTGATTTCCCATCAAATCTCGAGCAATCGACCAGAGTGAATCCCCCTCTTTGACTTGATAACGAAGAAACTGGTTTTGCTCAGAATCTGAGGCCGAAGGCTGTGCTTTAGTTTCCATTTTTCTGGCAACCAAATATTTCTCCCTAGCAGAAATCGTTGTAGGATATTTTATTACGGTGCCAGTGATGAGCTTTGAATCGAGCTGAATTTGTGGATTTAATTTTTTTACCTGTTTTACGAGTGCGTCATTGCCATAAATTTTGCGGGCAATGCGCCGAAGCGTATCACCGGACTTGACAACGTAAGTTCCCATTTTCTCCGAAGGCCCGTCAGATGCTGACTCGGCAGTTACCTGCGGTACAGGCAATACCGTCGAATCAGGTGAAACCGGCCCGTTGCCCACCGAATCCGACGTCTTAATCAAAAGGGGATATCGAATAATCAGAGGATAGGCCAGCAAGTCTTCCGCGGCAGGACCTACTAACGATTCGAGATTTGGATTCGCTTTCTTAAGTTCATTTAAAATAGAATCTTGACCATAGATTTTTTGAATCACATTTCGCAGAGAATCCTCTGGACGAACAACATACTCCCTCACCTCCTCGGCCGCATAAGCGAGAGAAGAGATTAGTAATGTAATAGCAGGCCAAGCAGGTAGAAGCGTCCTAAGAGACACCTTGAAAATACAATCCATCAGTAATAATATCGGTCGATTATATTTAATTAGTTAATTTAATTGAATTATACTATTTAACGATATGCGCAATTTAACGCAACGCACTACCCGACGATGGAAGCGTTTTTCCTGCTCCAGCGAATACCCGGTAATTCTATCCACTTACGAGAAGCCTCGGCCAAAGCCAGCGTTAAAATCCCGGTCAATATTAGATTCGGTATGTTCATTTCCAAGAACTTGGTGTGGAGCAATTTCGAGTTCAATAGAAGCACGAGGTACCCCGCCGGACGATGAATGAGATAAATCCCATAAGAGCGGGAACCTAAATACTCAAACCCTTTCCAAATAAAGGGAAAAGAAAGAACCAAGTTTTTATCAAAACTGGAAAAGAATACGAGAATTCCAGAAAACACCCATAGTGCTATGGATCCGCCGTACAAAACAAAGTTCAAGGGCAGAATTCCAGATTCAAGAAATATTCCTAAAAGACAAAATGAACATATGGCCTTAATCATGGGTCTTGGAATACTTG
>JBDSKY010000421.1:0-4534 GCA_039916675.1 Bdellovibrionia bacterium | reverse complement strand
AAAAGCTCCAAGTCAAAAACCAGAAAAGAACCATCTCGGATCATCCATTTTACATCAAATTCGAAAAGCCTAAACCCATGTCGTGTACCTTGAGACCCAAGCCCGTCAGAGGGCAACTTCCGTTGTTGAGAGGCTGGACGTGGATCGAGCTCCAACATTCCAACGATTAATTCTCGAAGGCGAGGATATTTCTCGCCACTTAGACGAGCAATCGATGCCTCCGCTACGTCCGTGAATTCTACAGGTGTTCTTTTAATAACCTCATCAGCCCAACCTGCCGATGCTTCTGGAATCGAATCTGCATAAGGGATATATGGCTTGATATCTAAAACTGGGGTCCCATCTAAAAAGTCAACGCCACTGAGATGAAGCTCCACCCCTCCTGGTGAATCAAAATCGATTCTCTCCAGTTTAACAGCAGATAACCCTATTGGGTTAGGGCGATGCGGAGACCTTGAAGCTAAAACCCCTACCTTTTTTGCCCCCCTTAGACGCGGAGGACGAATCGAGGGCTTCCAATTCTTGGCATCGTGCTGATGAAACAAAAACACAATCCAGATATGACTAAACTTATCCAGCTCTCGAACGGCAGTCTTTAAAAAAGGGTTGTTCTTAAGCTTGAGTATTCCATCAGCGCCCGTGACTAATCGAGGTTGCCGGGGAATCCCGAATTTTTCTTTAAAGCAAGTAGTCAAAAAACCAATCGCTTCAAACTGATACGGTTCCTTCATCCCCAATGAAATATTCGTCGGTATCGGTACAGGCATAACAACTTCCATGTCCACGAGTCCAATCTCCATACTAACGAATCCGCGGCATAACGGTTAAACCAATTTTTAAAGGCTCATCGTCTATTTCAGTAGTCTCTGTGTAATTCCCTTGTGGCGTCACGGCCCATTTAAATACGGTGCAGAGAGATTCCTCTTGAATCATTTTCATATGACCTTCAACCGCTTCTTTCATCGCCCCCGTGCAATGAAGTTCCAAGGAAATGCGATCATCCAAAATAAAATCCGCACTCTTTCGAGCAGCCTGAATTTTTCGCAACACTTCGCGGGCCAAACCTTCTTGAATTTGTTCGGCACTTACAGTCGGGTCCACTTCAATTGAGACAAATTGATGGGTCGCTAAATTAGGATTAGAGCCACGTGCAGCCCGTCTAATTTCTAAATCTGCCAAAGTGATAGTTTCATCTTCAACCACCAGGGACTGGCCACTCTCCAACTTGAGGAGATCACTTAATCCTAGTTTTTGAATCCCGGCGGCAACCTTCTTCATCTTTGCACCTAGACGAGGGCCCAGAGCAGGGAAATTCGCCTTAGCGGAAATCTGGATGTATTTATCTTCGTTGGAATCATAATTAATTTTCTGAATATTGAGCTCATCTTGGAAATAAGGCTCAAATCTCTTCAGATTTATAAGTACGTTCTCATCCCGATGAATGATTGTCATAGAACGCAGCGGAATTTTAGCTTTTACCGCTAATTTTTCCCGATGTACGCGCCCCAATAGAACCAAAGCTTCCATGACACGGACTGCCTCTTCTAGCTCGGGACGCTTAAGAGACAAGTCAGCTTCTGGAAAGGTTTCCAAGTGAACGCTTTCCTTGCTTTCAGATTTTACCCTAACCAAGTTCTGATAAGTTGTTTCAGCCAAGAACGGCGCAAAAGGTGCCATCAAACGACTCAGTGTAAACAGCGTTTCATGAAGCGTCTCGTAGGCCAATCGTTTATCTTCCGGCATTCCGTCGCGCCAAAAGTGACTGCGATTAAACCGAATATAAGTATTAGTTAACTCTTCAATAAATCGTAGAAGCCCTGGAACCACATTATAGAGCCGATAGTGGGTCATCTCAATTTGTGTGTTTTCAATTAAGCTATGCAGTCTAGAGAGTAACCACTGGTCCAGAATATTAGGGGACTTCTTTGCGTCACCCTTAGGTCTGAACAAATCGATATTAGCGTAGTTAATAAAAAACGAATAAGAGTTCCACCAGCGCAAGAGGATTTTACGGACCACATCCTTCACTCCTACTTCAGCAAAACGCAGTTCCTGCGCCTTGACTACCGGGGAATCGATTAAATACAAACGCAAAGCATCTGCTCCGTGCTTATCTAAAACTTCCATCGGATCTGGGTAGTTCTTTAAGCTTTTGCTCATTTTCTTGCCGTCTTCGGCCAAGATCAAACCGTTGACCACAACATTCTTGAACGGAGCTTTATCAAACAAGGCAGTCCCAATTACCATCAAGGTGTAGAACCAACCACGGGTCTGGTCCAAACCTTCTGCAATAAAATCTGCAGGAAAGGTCTGCTTAAAGTTTTCTTTATTAGTTTCAGGATATCCCCACTGCGCGTAGGGCATCGAACCACTTTCAAACCAGCAGTCCAAAACTCCATCAATACGTCGAAGTGGGCTTTTACCGGTAGGAGAAGGAATCTCCACTGAATCAATGCGGTCAATATGAAGATCGTCGATCTTCTCACCAGACAATCGCTCCAGCTCCGCACGAGATCCGATACAAAGTATTTCGCCTTCCTTATTTCTCCAAATTGGAAGAGGGGTTCCCCAAAATCGATTTCTTGAAATTGCCCAGTCGCGGGCATTTTCCAGCCACTTACCAAAGCGACCATCACGTAGATGTTCAGGCACCCAGTTTGTCTGTTGATTATTAGCAACTAAGCGATCCTTAATTTTCTCCACTGAAACAAACCAGGATGAGACCGCACGATAGATAAGAGGAGTGTCCGTACGCCAGCAAAAAGGATAACTATGCTCAATCGTCTCTTGCTTGAAGACAAGTCCACGTTTCTTCAGGTCAGCAATAATATCTTTATCCGCTTCCTTCACACGGCGTCCCTGATAATCAGGAACCTCGGCAGTAAACATTCCATCATCATCTACAGGATTGACTAAAGGAACCCCGGCTTTCGCACAGGCAAAATAATCTTCTTCCCCAAAGGCGGGAGCCATATGAACGATCCCTACCCCACTCGCAGTTGTGACGTGGTCAGAATCTATAACTCGGAAGGCACCGTCCAAGCGCTTTGCAGCGAAATAATTAAAAAGAGGCTGATATTCCTTGCCCAGCAAACTAGCAGCAGAAACGGGTTCAATTGCTTCCAGTTCACTCTCAGGATTCTTGAACGTGTTTTTCAGTAAGGCTTCGGCCAGAATATAGTTCTTCCCTGATGCTTTCTCCCGAACTTTAACGTAAGCAATTTCTTTGCCGATAGCTAACGCAAGATTACTTGGCAAAGTCCACGGGGTGGTCGTCCAAGCCAAGAGAAAAGTATTAGGGTCTAAGACCAAAGGAAACATTACCGTAATCGCTGGATCCTGAACTTGCTTGTAATTTAAGTTCGCTTCAAAATTTGATAGCGAAGTAGAAATTCCAACTGAGTAAGGTACAACTTTATAACCTTCGTAGATCAGACCTTTTTTCCACAGTTCTTGAAAAACCCACCAGACGCTCTGCATGAAACTAACGTCCATCGTGAAGTAAGCGTTATCCATATCGACCCAACGGCCAACACGCCTTACGGTCTTTTTCCACTCACTAGAATAACGTTTAACAATACTCCGGCAGGCCGCATTGTACTGCGCCACTCCCATTTCTAATATTTGTTTACGGCTATCTAGCTTAAGGGTTTTATTGATCTCATGCTCGACCGGCAGACCGTGACAATCCCAACCAAATCGCCTGGGAACAGAGTATCCCTTCATAGTCCAATATCGAGGAATGATATCCTTCAATACACCCGCCATAAGGTGACCGTAGTGAGGTAGGCCTGTCGCAAAAGGTGGTCCGTCATAAAAGCTGTAAGCTTTCGCCCCCGCGCTCTGATCTAATGACTTCTCGAAGATTTTATTTTTGTCCCAATATTCCAGGATTTCCATCTCAAGCCTTGCGAGCTGAACATCAGGTTTTACGGGAGTGAACGGCTTGTCTTGCTGAGTCTGATTAGTAGGGGTCATAGGGTGGCGGGAACGTACCAAAATCTGCGAGATAAAGCAATTTGATCAGATATTTTCATTTCAGAGGTAAGAACTGATGGTCTACTAGTTGCTTAATATAGAAAAATGACATCCAAATTGTGGCCTGAACTCCCCTATGAAGAATGGGTTGATACCCGTGATACCCTACACCGCTGGTTACAGATCATTGGAAAAGTGCTTGTAACCAAATCAAGATGGGTCAATCATTCGTGGCACACTGCACTGTACGTAAATGCCACTGGGCTATCGACTGCCGTCGTTCACGATTCCGACAAATCCTTCGATTTAAACCTGAACTTTATCGAGCATTTTTTAAATATCAGGTGCAGTGACGGCACTGGTAAACAACTTCATTTTAAGAATGAATCCGTAGCTTCATTTTATAACCGGTTCATTGGAGCATTGCAGGAGCTAGGAATAGCCGCAAAGATTTATGAAAAACCCAATGAATTACTAGATGCTACCCCATTTCCGATGGACGAGACCCATTGTAGCTACGACCCCTTCTTCGCCAATCGGTACTGGCAGGTTTTAC
>JBDSKY010000420.1:0-7876 GCA_039916675.1 Bdellovibrionia bacterium | reverse complement strand
CGCCGGTTGCAAGGGCAGATAAACTATAAATGAAACAAACAGTTAGTATTGCAATACGCATGGGCACTTTCCTTTACCAGCGGAGGGATAAGCAGTTTTTTCTGGTTTCAGGTACAATTTAGAGGCTTCCAGGCCTCTTAAAGTTTTCTAATTCCAAAAGGGATCAAAAGTTGCTAATTTCCTTACTATATTACGACGCGTGATGTCAAGAGTGGGGGGAGGCGCCAGCGAATAAAAAGGTCTTATTATGATTCAACCAAAAAACTGTAAAGAGCAGGATAAAACTCCAGCTGAACCTACATTCTGCTCCTATTTCAATCGAGGCGAATGCCGTTCCTGCAATTGGATTGAACTAGAATACTTAAGCCAACTTGAAAGGAAGGAAAATAAGATAAGGGAAGCTTTAAGTTTCTTACCCGCCGAAGAAGACGCGGCATAAGAAACTGGACTGGTCTACCCGATCGTTTTAGTTATTTTAGCTATTTATGAATTTATCAGGTAGGCCGACCCATCAATCCTTGAACCTGTCTATTGTGCTCTCTCCCGAATCGACATCAAAAGTTACCCTCGACACTTTATCTCCAGTTCCCATCACATTATGATCTATCATTGGTTCCTTCTGTTTCGAAAATTTCTGAACATCCAGCCAGACACTGGCTTCCTTAGTTAACGGATAAATTAGATATTTAAGCATTGGCATTCGATACGACAGATCAGCCCCTCGAAACGACTTAAATTCTGTATCTATCAGATAAAGCATCCCATTTCTTTTGACGATATTATGCCCCAATTTCGTCCCAAGATCCGAAAAGCCGGATTTTATCATAAATTTTTCGATTGTTTTTATATCTTCTATTGTGAATTCCTCTTCAGGTCGTTTCCAAAAATCACCGATGTCTTCAGCATAAACACTATACTGGTCGCTGGGCTCAAGTAGACGATCGCCATTCGGACCCCAATTAAATTTAAACTTAACGTGTTTCACATTTGGATCTCTAAAAACAAACTTTCGTGGCACTTTAATACTGATTCCATTTTCTTTGGCAATTTTTTGAGCGTATTCCATTCCAAGAATGCGGTGAATATCATATCCCTTGAATCTTAACTTGATTTCTTGCCCAGCCATAGTGTGTCCTTTGTAAGTCTCAGCGCCAGTTTCGTCCGGTTTATCCTTCAATTTATAATCATGCTCCAGTCGTTGATAGAAGTCAGAAACAATGCTAACAATTTCGGATTCAGACATTCCCTGACGAAAAGGGGTTGGTAAAACGGCCTCACGAGGATGAATCTTAGACGTCAATTGTTCATGGCACGGGTCGTAGACTTGGCATTGGCCTAAAACCATTGGGGCATCTTGGTCATGGAGGTTGTCGTAGTGCCCCTCTTGTTGTCTACCGCTGCCGGAACTGGCGCTATGCGTTGCTGGATTACGATCTCGTGTGGAGTTCGTGTCCGTGGAAGGACTGCTAGCGCAACCCAGAGAACTGGTTAAAATCAAAACTGTTATAAGATATTTGATCTTTGCGAATGAAGAAATAGTCATAATCAACATGATAAACTACCATCATAGGATGGCACCTATTTCTTCCATGAAGTTTATAATTATTACATAGACTTTAGAATGACTCCTGTAACGACTTTAAAACTAAAGACCTCCCTTAACTATAGACTTGGTTCCAAAATCGATCCTAGGGCATTTAAACGCCTTTGGTGCCTATATGGAATTAGTAATCTAACACCCAAATTCTCCCCTTGTTGATGTCGCCGTTTTTGGATCCCGGTTTTCCCCACTCAAACGTTAGCGTTTCAGTCACACGTTAAATTGGAAAGGTAGTCTCCTCCTAAGGAGAATTTATTTAAATTTGCTCAAAGCTTTCAATTGGTCTGTCATACACTAAATCAATTCTTAAAAATTCTGAAAAAAAATGGACTAAATCAAAAAACCTATGTGAAAGCAAAGGCACAACTGTCAAGGCTTCCAAAAAGCAATCAAGTAAGAGGTCGACTACAGAAATGGCTAGATCAGAACTTAGAAATTCAGAGAAAACTAGAGCTGGGAAAAATGCCACTACCGGTAAGTAGTGATATTATCGAATCTCTATTCGGAAAATTTAAATCAATTATGGCAAGAGGTTTTCGATCTGAATTTAATCGAATGGCGCTCTTCATTCCTGCACTTTGCGGCCATCCGACGAATATTGAAATCATGAGAGGTTTAGAAATAGTGCGTCAAAACGATCTACTACGATGGATCAATTCAAATATTCATACAACTCAACGGAGTCTGCGCCACGAATTCAATAGGGACAAGCCCTTCGTTCGTGGGGTAGTAAAAACCGGACAAAAGCTCTATAAAGCAGCCTGATAATTTCAACAGCCTAGTTCGGCACCCATCTGAGAAAAAAGCTATTCAGCTATAATATTAATGTAATAACTTAGTTTGTAGCGGTGCAAGGCTCGGCAAAACAGGAGAATTTGTTTACTTCTTCCTATCGGATGACGCTGTTGTGACTGAAACGGCAAACCGTTTCAAAGCCCTTTTGGGTCTACCTTTCGAAGGGCCTGAGAAAACTTTTGATCTAAAAATGCAGGGTCCAAAGCTAGGCTTTTCTGCCAGAGCTCGAATAGAAGTGAGTCCCAATCGTGAATGGGTAACTATCTATCTTCCCAACAATATGGGTAGGATTTGCAATCATGTCAACGCTTACAAACATATCTTTGGCATTCCTTATGAGAAGAAGGCTCCTTCTTCTGCCAAAACCCCTTAGATTTCTGACTTTAAGTCTTTAGAGAGACTTTGCTCTCTCTAAAGACTTATGTAGAGACAGAAGGGCCCATATTCATCGCCAAATAAACCAATTGACAAATTGTCATACAATAGCATATAATGTCTTATATGTCAGTCGTTCTTCGATTCGAGGGCATCGTTTTTGTAATTTGGACTAGAGAGCCTACGTCTGAGCCGCCGCACATTCATGCGTATTATCCTAGGTTCAAGGATCATGAGGCTTCCGCTAAAGTTAGAATCGATACCCTTGGAATTATGGAACACGATGGATTTTCCAAAGCCGACTTAAAGATGATTCAGGAAAAAGTGTCTGAACATCGAGATCGCTTGATGGAAAAATGGGAGGAGTATCATGAAGAAATCTAAAGAGCGGAACCTTCTCAAAGAAAGCGATTTCAGTAATCCAAAAGAGCGGATAACAATTTGGATGGATACTGGAGTTATTGACGCATTCAGAGCAAGAGCAAAAAGCGGCGGAACAAAATACCAAACGCTCATTAATCAAGCTTTGAAAGCTTTTCTCGAAAAACCTTCTTTAGAGGATCGAGTTTCTAGAATCGAAGATCGACTTAAAAAATTAGCATAGGACCACCCCTACGGTGAAAGTTATCGGAGCGTAAAAGCCAAAAAACTTGACGCAAAGGCTGAAGGAAAGTAGAAACCGTCGCTAGCGCTCCGGGTGGCCTCAATCCAGGAAATCAGCTGGCCCTATGGAGCAGAGGTTTTTTCGAGCCTCTTTTTTTCGGAGTTCTAGGAAGGCTTACTTAGCCTTGGTGAGCTCTGGCCACAGACAAGGGTTTGGAATATGAGCGAACCAGGAAACAAAAATCTCGAGTCCTAATTAAGATCCACGCCTACAACAAAGAGATGGTGAGATCCGATCGTTTTGCCGACCTGATCTTGTGGCTTGTAGACAAGGATGCCAGGGCCGATAACTACAACCTTGCCAAAACCACGGCATTTCAAAAAGTAAGAACCCCGCATGACTTCCAAAAAGAAATCATGAAAGGTTCATAAGATTTCGTCGTCCTCTGGCGTGCCTTTGTCAGGCTTAGGTTGCGTCGTATTTGGAGGCGTAGGCTCAGCTTGGGTAGGTTTCTCTTGGCTACCTTGCAAACCCTCAGTATTTTTTTTCGGTTCGGTGTAGGCGACACTAATTGCAGCGAGATCTAGGTATTTGATCTTCTTTTGTCTCAAGTATGTTTTTCGAGTATTCTTGAAAAGCTTTTCGGCTTCTCTTGCTTCCATTGGGACCGTTTCAAATTCGGGAGCTTTGGGAGTCCTCACCAATCCAAAACTAGGATCGACGACGCGTGAAATTGAAAGGACCTCTCTCTGCTCCACTATTTAGAGGTTCAACGATGTTTTTATAGAACCCTGCAGTATTGAATTCTTCTTCCAGAAGTGTGGTTTGAAGGACTCTAAAATCCTGCTCGAGTTGCAAAATGTGATCAAAGGCAGACTTTGCAAATACGGGCTGAGTAGTATCGTTTTGAACAGCTTCTGGTGGGCTGACTTGTTCGCCGGTTGCAAGGGCAGATAAACTATAAATGAAACAAACAGTTAGTATCGCGATACGCATGGGCACTTTCCTTTATCAGCAGAGGGACAAGCAGTTCCTTTTGGTTTCCGGTACAATTTAGAGGCTTTCGGGCCTCTTAAAATTTTTCCAATTTCAAAAGGGATCAAAAGTTGCTAATTTTTCTACTATATTACGACGCATAATGTCAAGTCTGGAGGGAGTCTCTAGCGAATGAAAAGGTCTAATTATGATTCAATCAAAAAGCTGTAAAGAGCAGGGTCAGACCCCAGCTGAACCTACATTCTGCTCCTATTTCAATCGAGGCGAATGCCGCTCTTGTAATTGGATTGAGCAAGAATACCTAGGCCAACTTGAAAAGAAGGAAAATAAGATCAAGGAAGCTTTAAGTTTCTTTCCCGCATTTCAGTTGGAAAAATCCATCAAATCGCCCCTTCAAGGATTTCGGAATCGGGCTAAGATGATCGTTACCGGTTCGGTTGAAAAACCAGTGATCGGACTTTTGGGAGAGGAAACACTAGATCAAGGGCGTGAACTTCTCTCTTGTCCCATCCATCATAAGAAACTCAATCAGATTATTGCTGCGCTTCCAGAAATAATCAGTACCTATAATCTTATTCCTTATAGAATTTATGAAAGAAAAGGCGAGCTAAAGGGATTAATCCTTTTCTATTCTCCTGAAACGAATCAGTCCTACCTCCGTTTTATACTTCGCTCCAAAGAATGTGTTGCGCGCATCAAGAAGCTTGTTCCGGGTTTTCAAAAGCAGTTTCCAGAAGTCGTCTGCATTACCGCGAATATTCAGCCGATTCCCCATGCAATTCAGGAAGGCCCGGAGGAGATTTTTCTAACTGAGGTCCAATCGATAGATCTTCAACTGGGTGCAATTCGTTTAAAGCTGGCACCGCAAGCTTTTGTGCAGACTAATATCCATGTTGCAACCGAGCTTTACCAGACGGCAGCTCGCTGGATTGGGGAGGCGCAACGTGTTTGTGCCGATAGTTCTAATCATGGGCGGGCGGCCGGAAAAGCTCATTTTA
Organism: Bdellovibrionia bacterium; assembly: GCA_039916675.1. Lineage (GTDB taxonomy): Bacteria > Bdellovibrionota > UBA1018 > UBA1018 > UBA1018 > JBDSKY01. The sequence goes on along the minus strand of JBDSKY010000420.1, from coordinate 2,508 downwards.
CTAAGATTTTAGAGCTTTTCTGCGGTCAAGGAGCGTTTAGTTTAATTGCGGCTCACACCCTGGAAGGGGTGGCTCCTGCGAGTTTTCTTGGGATTGAAATCAATCCTGAGGCAGTGCGGACTGCAAATGATACTGCCATGACATTGGGGTTGAGCCAGGTGAGATTTAAGGCCTCCGATGCCACTCAAGTATTTTCGGATATCGAGAGTTTCCAGCCTGATTTAATTCTCGTGAATCCTCCTCGGAGAGGGCTGGGTGATGGAGTAAAGACCTTGAAAAAGATTCCTCCCTCGCATTTAATTTATTCGAGTTGTTCAATCCGAACCTTGGCGGCTGATCTCAAAGTTTTGGCGGGAAACTATCACCTTAAAAAAGTGCAGCTTTTTGACATGTTTCCGCATACTGAACACTTTGAAACTTTGATTTGGCTAGAACGTAATTCCTAATCGGGTCACAAAATCAATTAAGCTTGATTAATTGGCAACACTGTCGGACCATTATAATAAAGTGAATTATTTTCTCAAATCTAAGGAGAATTGGTATGAAATTCAAACAGAAGGTTTTAAGTTATGCTTTTATCGGAACTCTCATTGCTATAGGGATCTCTCCTATTGCAAAAGCAGAACTCACCGGACTTAATTTTGGACTTTTAGGTGGTGCTAGCTTAAACAGCACCGCGAGCACCTCTTCTTATGCTTGGGGTGGGACGGCTAATTACAGATTGCCATTCATGAATCTACAAGTAGGCGCGGAATATCTTAATATTGGGGAAAGTCCACAGCTCACGGGCAAACTGGATTATTATTTGATCTATTCTTTTTATGTTGGGGCGTTAGCAGGTGTAAAATTGACTGATCCATCCACAGTTATTTGGGGAGCGGAATCCGCTATCTCCTATGATATTGGAAGTGGGTTTGAGCTAGGCCCCAAGGTTGAGATCAATATTGGCAATGTTGCTGGAACATCTTCAGTTTTAATGAACGTGCTTGCTTTGCTTCGTTATAATATTTAAATAGGTGCCTCGGCTTACGCCGAGGCGCTTTTCACAAAATGCCACGGCGCTGGCCATTAAAGCTGACTCCACCTTTAAACCTCACAAACAGCAATTTTCAATGGATGGTGTCCGTCAAAAGTCGGAAAATCATTCTCAGGCAAAATCACTTGAATGGACCGGATGGGTCTACCCGCTTTAGCAGCACATTTTTTAAGAACATTGAGCCAGTCGTCTAAGTCGACTGAAGGTAAGTGATTGGTGGCCATGATACGGCCGCCATTAGGGCGTGCGGAGAGTACTGCTGGCTTAAATAAACTCTGATAATCTCCAGCAACATCCACTGCTCCGAAAGGGCTCTTTGCCCAAGCTGGGGGATCTAGGATGACCCAATCAAATTGGTGGGGTTCAAACTTAGAATATTTGCGTGCCTTCGCACTTCGTCCACCCACAGGTAATCCCGCAATTTGTTTCATCACCGGCCAGCAATCCTGCTCAATCGTAAGAAATCGCTCGTCAGGAATGTTGTTGAGAATTGCGTTCTTTCTACCTACTTCTAAACTAGAGGAAGAAAAATCTACGTTCCAAACTTTGCTGGCGCCACCGAAGGCGGCAGTAATTCCAATGCTGCAAGTGTAGGAAAACAAATTTAGAACACTGAGTCCGCTTACATTCTCACGCAAAAATCTCCGTCCAGCTCGCAGGTCTAAAAAAAGCCAAGGATCAATGCCCTGATGTCGAGCGCGGATCAAATACTTCGTGCCAAATTCTTCACAATGAAATTCGGCGAGAGCCTCTGGCTTAGGTCGATGCCATTCATCAAAGGACTGAGAGGGCGATTTGCTTCGGTTATTGTAAGCAAAGGAGAACGGATAGGGAAGTTTTTCAGTTAAGGCGTTTTCGATTGCTGCCAATTCATCGGGTAAAAAAGGCACTCGAAAGGTTTGCGCCAAAACCAAAGGGCCGTACCGATCAATTGTTAGGCCTGGTACTCCTTCAGCGACTCCATGAAAGAGGCGGTAGGCATTGGTGCCTTCATTTTGAAGGGACTCCAAGAGGGGTTGGCGTCTTTCAAGGGCTTCATCAAGCTGGGAAGGGAACAGGCTGGTATTCATAATTTTGAAGAGCTTCCCCTGTTTTGGGGCTTCCGTCAATTAACGAACGGGTTCAATACTGAATTTTCGGCCTTTGATACGGCCTTCTCGTAAACGTTGTAAGGCAATAGGAGCTATATGTTTCGATAGCGCAACATAGGAAAAATGATCATGGATTTCAATTTTTCCAATATCTGCGGCATTTAAGCCTCCCGCTTCGCCCGTTAGGGCTCCCAATATGTCGCCGGGTCGCATTTTTTCTTTGCGGCCGCCAGAAATATAGAGAGTCTCCATTTTAGCGTCGTGTCCAAGTACTTTTTTAAATTCTTCGATGTTCAATTTTTCTACTGAGGCTAAAGTTTTTTTCTCAATTTTTGTGCCGGTGTAGATCTCGATATTTCGGATTTTGAACTGTTCTCTCTC
>JBDSKY010000419.1:0-7527 GCA_039916675.1 Bdellovibrionia bacterium | reverse complement strand
ACCTCCAAGAAGTTGGCCATGGAAAAAGGGGTTGTCGGTTTTTACGTTTCCGGTCATCCCATGGAAGCGTGGCAAAAAATCTGTGAACACTGGCTAGGATGGAGTACTGAAAGGCTCAAAACAGTTGCGCAGGAAAAAGCCCAGGTAAAAAAGTCTGCTCCAGCTTCGCAAGCCACTGAATCTTCATGGGGTGAACCCATGGGAATGAATCGCTTTAGGGCTCCTAAAACAGAAGTGAAACTAGCCGGGTTAATGTCGGAGTTCAGGGAAGTGACCACCAAAAAAGGATCACGCATGGCCTTCGCCCAGGTCGAAGATATGAAGGGAAAAGTTGAAGCCGTATTTTTCCCAGACACTTACACCGCTGTGCAAGAAATTTTAAAGCAAGCTATTGTAGAAGGTGAGCCGGTAGTCTTAAGTGGCGAAGTCGAATTCGGAGACGAGGCCCCTAAGGTATTAGTGAAGACTGTTGAGTTCGCCGCTGAAGCTCATCGCAATAGGGTTCAGCAAGTAATTATCGGGTTAGCCCCCGCTGAAGTCTCTCCGGACCAGCTCAGAGAATTGAAGAAGCAACTTCTACAAAACAGGGGCAAGTGCCCAGTCCGAATTGATTTTCGGGATTCTACTTTTAGAATGCGATTGGATTTGCCAAAGACCTTGTGCGTGGTTGCGACCCCTCAGACGGTGCAGCAAATTAATCGTATTTTTGGTAAAGAAGTCGTTAGCCTTCTTTGAAATTAAAGTTAAATTTCTTTTTTACTTTTTCTTTCGAAGGGAGTGGCTCTACCGCAAGTGTGCGATGTCCATTCTCAGAAAGAACCTTTTTTACAAATTCGACGTTTTCGACTGGGACAAAAATAACTCGAATCTCTCCGGCGTGAGCTCCCCCTTTGATTGCTATTTCTCCTTGGATAGCAGCGAAGACAGGCTTTATATCTTCCTCTCGATCAGACCTAATTCCGTATAGGACGGGAAATGGCTTAGTGATTAGATCTTTTTCGGTCTTTGTTAGTAGGGGCCATTCAATTAAGCGTTTCTCATTTACTTCTCGGGAATTAATTCCAGCGGTTAAAGTTCGTATCCCGAAGGTACCTTCATATTGCGGCAGTTCGTCCAGCTCGCTCTTAAGCTCTCTCAGGATGGTTTTCAGTTCACTGAAGTCTCCGGTTTTCAAAGCTAACTTAGAGGTCTTCTTAAAGCGATGAAGAAGCGCTGCATCGAGTTCCTTAATTTGAAGAAAGTTCTTTACGATTTCTTTGATACTTTCACTGGCTTCCGCATTTAATTTTTTACCAATTGAGGGAGACCAGCCTTGGCTGCTGGAATAGACCATAGCTCCTTTTAGCTCTCCAAGCCAAGTCGTAGAAAGAGAGGTTGCATTCACTCCGGTTCGGCCCCAAACGATTTCTCCCGAAAAGGCGATCTTCTTTTTCTCATTCTCAAGAATGCCAAGTGGAAGTAACGACCCTGCTTTTCCATTATATTCTGTAAAAGCCGTTAAAGAAGCGGAAGTAGATCCATGGAAAAGCTGAGCTCCGTGAAGCTGTTTTTGTTTGAAGTGAAGTAAATCTAATTCCCGTTGAGATTTCTCTTGGGCGTCTTCTTCATAAAATGCAGGGCCCTTAACTTTTAGGATGCCGTCTTTGTCAAACACAGCATCTTGATGACAAAAGAAAGGTGCCTGGTCAGAATCGCGCTCAATGGGGCGAGCTGAAGGTGAGGTGGTGGTTGCCGTGCTGGTATTGGTTAATGGCGGGGTGGAATTTCTAGTATGAGGCGATGTCTCAACTCCAGTTCCACAGAAACTTTCTGTTTTGATTGGGTGTTTAAGAATATGAGCGAGTCTTGCAGTTAGGCTGTGCAGGGAGCTGTCCGTTTGGTATTTGAGATTGTCAATCCGTAACAGACCATCAGTCCCTAGATAAAGAATTAGTATATGATGGTTAAAATTTCGAAAAAAATAGGACCCCGGGCCTTTTTGGAAAAGTAATTTATGGTCTCGCTCAAAGAAATCGCAAAAATCTAATCGATCTTCACAAAGTAATCCTTGGTCTTTAATTTCGCTTTGAAGGTCTGCTAGTGCTGACATTTCAAGAAACGAGGTAAAAAGTACAATCAAGAACCATCCGGGAGTAGGAATTCGTCTTTTGTTCATAGTACTATTGTAAATCATTAAATTTGAACAAGCTTCAACTCTATCTTAATGGGATTACTTTTTGACCCCAGATACTTCCTTAAGTCATTTAATTAAATAACTAACTGAGCCAATCTTATGTATAAGTCCTCTAATCAGTACCATGAGTTTTATGATCAAATTAATAACCTGTACAGCACTGAATCAGTCGACTAAAAGTGAAAATGGATCCAGATATTTGAGTAATGAAGTAGGTCATTCGACCATCTCCTCCAAAACAGAGATTTTGCCTTCTTTGGCAGAAATTCAGGTTCTTCCGATTGATTTGCGAGAAAAAAAAGACCCCTCTCAAACCATTAAAAACCCTGCATCTCCGGTCGTTCTAGGAGGGGGATTAAACGCCATTCATCTTTCAGACGAGCAGCTTATTCAGTCGTGGATTTCAGGGAAATCCACACACACAAAAAAAGCATATCTGAGAGTGACCCGGAATTTTTTAGCAGACCTTCACCCCAAGTCTTTAAGGGATGCAACCCTCCAAAATCTTCAGGCCGCTATTGAAATTGGACCCTTAAGGCAAGATGCATCCCAGGCTCAAAGAGCCTATATTTTAAAGTTTCTTTTTTCATTTGCCGTAAAAACAGGCTACTTGACAGTGGCACCAAAAACTAAACAATCCGCTGACCTCATTGTCGCAGGAGGCGAACTTAAAGATCGAGCAGTTTCTCTAAGCAAAGTTTTTAGGGCATACGAAGCAGCAGTCCGACTCAAGAATCCGAGAGAAGCTATTAAGAAAAAAGAGATTTTAAGAAATGAATTCCACGAACTTAAAGCTATTCGCGAAGCAATAACTAAAATTAAACAACAAGAAAAAAAATCAGAATCTCCAGCCAAGGCCGACTGAGCTTGGTTACAGCTACTTCCATTCAATGACTGATCGCATCGTTGCGATTTTGATAATGACTCTCACTATTAATTTGACAATCCCGACCGTGGTCATTACCTTCGCTTCCAAACAACTAAGGAGAAACATCATGGTTACCAGAAAATTTTTAAATCCCAAGGGAACTTTATTCCTAGTCTTGATGCTCGCGTTAGCAGGATGCAAAGACTTACCTAGCGCAGGGAATTACAGAGGGAATATTACTGTCAGCCATAGCAATACGATTACGGAACTAGACAAAAAACCTGTTGAAGTGGCACTGACCTATGGTCATCACCACCTCACGGTAACAATTTCAGACCCAGAAACACACAGCATCCTAATGCAGCCATGGTTGGTTTCAAAAAAACATAAAGACACTATTGAGCTATCAATTCCAGACGATGCCGGACTCGAAGGAAAGACTCTCTTACTAAAGAAAGTCAACGCCGGAGCCGGCAAATGTTATCAATCCCATTCGGCTCCCTCTGAACTGGCCACAGAATCTTCAGCCGAGGTCGCAAGCCTTTGTTTCGATCCAGACAATTTCACACTTAATATTCAAGGACCCAAATTAGAGCTAATTCACCTTTACGGCACCCAATTTAAGCCTGCGAGAGAATTGAAATTTGAGGCTCCCCGAACACTGACGGTTTCACAGGGTGTAAAAGTAATTTTAGATAAAAACTATGATGTTCAAGAGGCCAAGCAGAGCCTGCTCCGTGCGAATGAAAGCGCTAGGAGATCCTATCTGAATTTACTCCCGCATACCAGTGTGGGTGGCGCTATCATGGTAGCTGCCGTGATTTTTGGGGAGTTTTGGGAAATAAACAGACCCATCAATGATTTTGTTTCATTTATTTTCCCAGGACGATGGATCAAGGCGAAAGCCATGACCTGGCAGGCCCGAGCAGAGCGTGTAGCCAATACTTTATTTCAGATTAATATGGGTACGTCAGTTCAAACGCAAACCATTGCATTTCGGGCTCATAGAGAGCTCAGGGATCAACTGCAAATTCTTCAGGCCCAACTATCGGATGTATTAAAAACAGCCCAAGGACTCTCTAGTCAAAATCGAATCGAGCCCAATTCAATTTTAACAATTGAAATCGCTTTAAGTGATCTTAATGTCAATGTGTGGCTCGCACAAAATCAATTTATGCAGGACAAAATTTCACTTTCCAAAACTTTCGGATTTGAAAACCCTGAAACCGTTGAAGATATGTTGTTAGAGGCTGAAACAACACCACTAGAACAAATTCTTCCGCTCAGCGATGCGGACCTTCTTAATGAGAAGAACAGATATGCTGAACTTGCGGTCGGTAATTCCTTCGAACTTCGACAATTGGACTACCTCCACCGTGCCGCAGAGTTAAATGCAAAGAATGTCTACCTAAACTGGCTGGATGTGTTTGCAACAATGGACTTGGGTTTCAACCTCATTGCGGACAAGAGGTTAGCCAAGTCTATGATCAAGAGTGTTGAGATCAAGACTGAAAAGACTCGACAGGCTCTCATCGCGAAAGCCTATAATTTGCTCCGCGATAGAAATCTTCTCCGCCTAAGCTTTGACGTTCTGGACGTCTCACTCGCAGGTAGAAGGGAACGTTTGAATTTGTTAATTGATAAACTCAATAAGTTTGCGGGTTCCACCGACTCAGCCGAAAAACTAACTGTTCAAGCCAGCGACATCAGAGGCTCGGTCCGCGACGTCGCCTCGGGCATGGCAGGGTATTATTCCACAAAAGCTACTGTCCTCATTGACCAGGCGGCTCTGGACCGCCTTGCACTGCAAGGCGTGTACGACAAGTTCCTTCCACACCTAGAAGGAACTGAGTCCCCTACTAACTAAGGAAACGCAGGCATTTGAGGAAAATATTATGAAAAATCGCAAATTTTTAACTCTACAAACCGTTTTGGCTTTAGCCACTCTAACTCTGGGGATATCAGGATGCAAAGATCTGCCAGCAGAAGGAAACTACCGAGGATCTATTTCCTATCAGCTTCCTAAACTGGGAAAGGCTGATAAGATCCCCGTACTCGTTGAGCTCACTTATAGTCACCATCACCTAAAGGCAGACATATTAAATGCTGAAACTCATGTGGCCCTGACACAGCCCCTAATGTTTTCGAAAAAGAACAAGAATACGCTGGCGCTTGAGATTCCAGACTTCCTGGAAAGCCAAAGTAAGACTATTTTATTGAAGAAGGTGAAAACAACCTCTGGTCAGTGTTACAGGTCTGACCTCCCAGGTGAAGAAGCAAGTTATCTTTGCTTTGACGCTGACAACTTTAATCTGAATATTCAAGGGCCGGAGTCAAAAAGAATGCACCTTTACGGGACTCAATTTAAAGCTCAGAAGAAGTTGGAGTTAGAAGAGCCTCAATCGTTGACAGTACTGCAAGGTGTCGATCGGATATTAGCTAAAAACTATGACGTCCAAGAATCCTTACAGCTTTTGCTTCGAGCTAATGAAATTGCACACCGAGCTTACTTAAATATGCTCCCGCACACGAGTTTAGGTGGACTCGTTGTTGTCGGCCATATAGCTACGGAATTGTTAGAGGGCCAGCTGGTCGTTCTTCTGGAAGGAGGTAACAGAGCTTCTAATGATTTAATTTCCTTTATTTTTCCTGGACGGTGGTTCAAAGCGAAACAAGCCACTTGGGAAGCTAGAGCCCAGAAATTGACCAATACTCTATTTCAGATTAATATGGGTACATCAGTGCAATCTATGAGTGTGGCATTACATGCGCATAGGGAACTAAGAGATGGACTTCAAGAGCTTCAAAAGCAATTGGCCGAAATTCTCAAAATATCTCAGAAACTTGCTGGGCGAAATAAACTAGATCCAAATACACTTTTAACTCTTGAAATCTCTTTAAGTGATCTTGATGTTAAATTGTGGCAAGCTCAGAATCAATACATGCAGGATCGAATGGCCCTTTCCCAGATCCTCGCCTTTGAAAATCCTGAAACTATTGAGAACATGATGTTAGAAGAAGAAACAACTCCACTTGAAAAGTTGCAAGCCCTTAGTCCAGACGAACTGGAAAGGGAAAAAAGAAGATATTCCGAACTGGCCTTAAATAATTCATTTGAACTGAGGCAATTGGAATACCTTCATAGGGCCGCGGTTCTCAATCAAAAGAACATGTACGTTGAGTGGATGGATACCGCATCTACTTTGGACTTAGGATTTAAATTAATCCCAGAATCAAAAATCCTAAAATCTATGGTCAAAAGTATAGAAATTAAGTCGGAAAAGACTCGACAAAGCTTAATTGTGAAAACCTATAATTTGGTCCGGGACAGAGATATTCTTCGACAGAGTTTTGATATTATTGATACTTCTTTAAGAGGAAGGAAAGAACGATTGAATTTATTATTGGAAAAAGTTCATCAATTTGAAAACTCTACGGACCCCAACGCTATTCCAGTGCAACCCAGTGAAATTCGCGGCTCTGTAACGGACGTTGCGGCAGGCTTAACAGGTTATTTCAACACAAGAGCTGCAATTCTTATGGACCAAACTGAACTTGATCGAATAGCTCTCAAAGGGGTATATGAAAAATTTCTTCCTCATCTGGAAGAAAATGAAATTCCTAATTGAATATAATTCCGGTTCGTAACTGATCTATATCTCAATTCACAACGCACATAAACCCGGGCCTCAAAGCCCGGGTTTTTTAATTTAATCATAAATTTGTCTTTTTGTTTTCTAAAATTTTTAGCCTACCTTGACACACAACTTGGTTCTTTGAAACATTTCTGCTCTCGCGTTTTCAAACAGATTTTAAACCCTTCAATTCTCAATTTCATTATCTGCTTAATTCTTATTACAAATCTGTTGGCCCTCATCTTTTTCGGCTCAATCGAGGATTTCTTTCACTTCCGGGGGTGATGGTAGGGCCTTAAAATTTCCTATCCTCCATCCGTATTATTGGAAGTGCGGAATGGAGAAAGTTTAGGAGGCTGTACTATGAAACAACCCAAATTGAGTGACCTAGTTATTGATCGTAAAGGAACTAAGCGTATGCGCGCTGAGGCGATCAATGCCAAGAAGATTAAGATTACCATTAATATTGATCAGGACAGTCTTGAGGCTTTGCGTGGAATGGCAGGCAAAACGGGAGCTTCTTATCAAAAGTTGTTGAATCAAATTTTGAAAGAGGGGCTGAAGACAAAAGAGGAAGCTGAGTCTCGATTGGACCGACTTGAGAAAGAGTTGGAAAAATTGAAGAAAAAGCTGGCCGCCTAATCTCGCATAGTTAGTTTCGGTTATCGACGGTACTGCATTTAAATGTTTTCCCGGCACTCAGTCACTCCCTGCACCGATCCAAGAGGGCCAAATCGGGACCCGCGCCGAGGGGGCTGGGACAGCGCATATCCGAAACTATCCACATTTTTGGGAGATTTGGTCATAGTGAGGTGATCAGAACCATCTGATCACTGAGATCTAAAACAAAA